>NZ_JBBJZY010000011.1:0-70747 GCF_038148955.1 Streptococcus pseudopneumoniae | reverse complement strand
TCGTCAGTTTCATCTACAGCCTCAAAACCATGTTTTGAGCTGACTTCGTCAGTTCTATCTGCAACCGCAAAGCAGTGGTTTGAGCAGCCTGTGGCTAGTTTCCTAGTTTACTCTTTGATTTTCATTGAGTATCAGATTTAGGAAATTAACTTCCTCGTCTCCAGAAAATCGCTAAGACAATCATGGCACCTAAAATCGCTGGGATAATGGCTGTTCCTGATAAAACTGGCCCCCAAGTTCCAAAAAGCAAGTGACCTAGAAAGGCACCAATCCAACCGAGAAACATTTTCCCAAAGCAACCCATGCGTTCTCCACGATTGGTCAAAGCACCTGCCAAGAGTCCCACTAGGAGACCAACAAACATACTTCCTATCATCTTGGCTCCTTAATTTGCCCAATCTCCGTTACGGAAGAGTGGTACACGTGTCCCATCCTCACGGATACCATCGATATCCATCTGATTAGAACCAATCATAAAGTCCACATGAACATCTGAACGGTTAAGTCCTGCAGCTTCAAGCTCTTCTTCGCTCATCTCTGCGCCACCAACGACGCTAGTCGCATAGGCTGCACCGATAGCCAAGTGGTTTGAAGCATTTTCATCGAAAAGGGTGTTGAAGAAGGTAATGCCTGACTGAGAAATTGGACTTGGATCTGGTACCAAGGCACATTCACCCAAGGCACGCGCACCCGCATTTTCAAAGACAAGGTCTTTCATGACTTGATCACCCTTCTCAGCAGTAATGTCTACGATTTGGCCGTCTTTAAAGGTTACTTTAATGCCTTCGATGATATTTCCGTTATAGCTAAGTGGTTTTGTAGAAGTGACATAACCATCTGCACGACGGAAGTCAGGCGCTGTGAAGACCTCTTCTGTCGGCATATTTGGCAAGAATCCTTCGCCCTGTGCATTGATAGCACCAGCTGATTCCCAAACGTGGTTCTTCGGCAAACCAAGGGTTAAATCTGTCCCTGGCGATGTGTAGTGAAGGGCTGAAAATTGCTCTTTATTAAGCATATCTGCCTTGCTCTTGAGGATAGCAGCGTGTTCTTCCCAGGCCTTAACAGGATCTTCTTCGTAGACACGGCAAGTTTTGAAGATTTGGTCCCAAAGGAGATCAACTGCTTCTTCATCGCTTGTAGCATTTGGAAAGACTTTCTTAGCCCACTCAAGTCCAGCAGCAGCTGCCACCGTCCAGCTAACCTTATTGGATTGAGTTGCGATACGCATAGGCTTCATGGCGAGTCCCATAGCTTTAGCAGAAGCTGACAACTTGTCAGCATCCACACCGTTCAAGGCACCTGGATCAGATGAACGAACTCCAAGACGGCTAGCCTTGTTCTCCAAGAGATAGTTCATCTCAGCAATCTTGTATTCTGGCACATTGTCCAAACGCTCCATCGGTGCGTGGAGAAATTTCTCACGGTTGATGACATCATCTGTCCACTGAACGATAACCTCATGTGCCCCCAAAGCATAAGCTTCTTTCACGATCAAATGCGCCAACTCGCGTTGCTCCACATCGATAGAAAGAGCCAAAGTGTGACCGGGCTGCACGTTAATTCCATTCGAAACCAACAATTTCGCATATTTTTCTAGATTTTCTTTAAAATTTGGTAAAACCATTCTATTCTTCCTTTTCTATTTTTATTTTTCTTTCAAAGCAGAAAATAATCCTGCCAAAGCAATAGCGCCTGACAAGAGCGCTGTTGATAGAAGAATTGTCTGATCAGCAAGTTCTAATTGATATTCAAACATCTTCTCAGCAGGTTTATCTTCTGCGAAAATTCTTAGTTTCATAAAAATGTTCTCCGTTCTAATTCTTAAAACAACTCATCAAACAAACTCAACTGGTTATCCTCTGGCATATTGCCGAGAATCCCCATTTCATCCATCTTTTCAACCAAGGTCGATGAGAGACCACCGCGTTTGCGTAGTTCTGTTTTGGAGAGGAATTCTCCCTCTTCACGCGCTCGCACCAACTGCTTGGCAACGTTCTCTCCCAGACCATCCATTGCTACAAATGGCGGAATGAGGGTATCCCCATCAATGAGGAACTCTGTTGCCTGACTACGATAGAGATCGAGTTTGCCAAACTTAAAACCACGTTCCCACATTTCATTGACAATCTCAAGAGTTGTATAGAGGTCAATTTCCACATTAGAAGCTTCATTGTTCTTCCGTTTTTCAGCGATTTCTTCCATTCTACGCTTGATAGCATCCAAGCCTGCTCCCATGGTCTTGATATCAAAAGCCTTGGCGCGGATTGAGAAGTAAGCACAGTAGTAATAAATGGGATGGTGAACCTTGAAGTAAGCTACACGCAAGGCCATCATAACGTAGGCTGCCGCATGGGCTTTAGGGAACATGTACTTAATTTTCCCACAGGACTCGATATACCACTCTGGCACCTTATTAGCCTTCATCGCTTCGATGTAGCCATTTCGCTCCTCTTCGGAAATCTTGAGCCACAAGCCCTTACGTACCCGTTCCATAATGGTAAAGGCCATCTTAGGTTCTAGACCAGCATGCATGAGGTAAACCATGATATCGTCCCGACAACCGATAACAGTCGATAGGTCTGCTATTCCTTGCTTAATCAGATCTTGAGCATTGCCCAGCCAAACGTCGGTACCGTGGGACAACCCTGACAACTGAAGCAATTCTGCAAAAGTTGTCGGATGGGTCTCGTCTACCATTCCACGTACAAAGTTGGTCCCAAACTCTGGAATCCCCAGCATACCCGTCGGCGTTCCGATTTGCTCAGGTGTTACCCCTAGCACATCGGTCCCTGAAAAGAGGGCCATCACGCCTTCGTCATCCATAGGGATTTCATTAGGATCAATCCCAGACAAGTCCTGGAGTTTTCGAATCATAGTCGGATCATCATGCCCCAGTACATCGAGTTTGAGGACGTTCTCATCGATATCGTGGAAGTTAAAGTGGGTCGTTTGCCATTCAGCCGTCACGTCATCTGCTGGATACTGGACAGGCGTAAAGTCGTAGACATCCATGTAGTTAGGAATAACAACGATTCCCCCCGGGTGTTGACCTGTTGTCCGCTTGACACCAGCTGCACCTTGAGCGAGGCGTTCCACCTCTGCATCACGATAAAACTTTCCATAATCTCTCTCATAGCCCTTGACAAAGCCATAGGCAGTCTTAGCAGCCACCGTACCAACTGTTCCTGCACGGAAGGCATATTCCTCACCAAAGATATCACGCACATCCAAGTGGGCGCTAGGCTGGTCTTCTCCCGAGAAATTCAAGTCAATATCGGGAACCTTATCCCCATCAAAACCAAGGAAAGTCTCAAACGGAATATCCTGCCCATTTTTGCTGAGTTTATGACCACATTTAGGACAGTCCTTATTGGGCATATCAAAACCTGAACCGTAAGAACCATCAGTTATGAACTCACTGTACTGACACTGACCACAGACATAGTGTGGAGAGAGAGGATTAACCTCTGTAATCCCAATCATGGTCGCAACAAAACTAGAACCGACAGACCCACGAGAACCAACCAAATAGCCCCGTTCATTGGAACGTTGCACCAGCATCTGCGATGCCAGATAAATCACGGCAAAGCCATTCCCCAGAATAGAAGTTAATTCCTTTTCAATTCGCAAATCAACAATATCTGGCAGCGGATTTCCATAAATCTCAAAAGCTTTCTTATAGGTCAACTCGGCAACTGTTTCCTCAGCCTTATCAATGAAAGGTGTGTACAAGTCACCTTTTACAACCTCAACAGGCTCAAAGGTTTCTGCCAAGGCATTGGGATTTTCAATAACCAGTTTACGAGCTAAATCCTCTCCCAAGAAGGCAAATTCATCCAACATCTCATTGGTCGTTCGAAAATGAGCCTTGGGAAGAGGAGCTGGTTGGGCATGTTCACCATGACCAATCGTTCGGTTAATCATAGCCCCCTGTCCCAAACTACGGACGATAATTTCACGGTAAATCTCCTCTTCTGGTTCGATATAGTGAACATTTCCCGTAGCCAAAACGGGCTTGCCAAGACGGTCTCCCACTTCTATCAAACTTTTGATAATGGTCTGGAGTTCCTCCATATCCTTAACCTGCTCTTTAGCAATCAAGGGAGCATAGATAGCTGGTGGCATGACCTCGATAAAGTCATAATACTTGGCCACCTCAACCGCCGCATCTACACCTTGGGAAACGACTGCATCAAAAACTTCACCTTCTGCACAAGCTGAACCTAAAATCAGACCTTCCCGATGGGCATCTAAAACCGTTCTCGGAATCCGTGGCACCCCTTCAAAGTACTTAGTATTAGACAAGGAAACCAGCTTAAAGATATTTTTTAGACCTACCTGATTCTTGACATAAATGGTCGCATGCTTGATCCGAGCTTTTTTATAAGAATCTGAACTAATCAAATCAATGTTGAGTCTAGCTAGATCGGTCACCCCATGTTTTTCTGCCACTTCTTTGATAAAGATAAAGAGCAGACGACCAGTCGCTTCCGCATCATAATTGGCCATGTGGTGATGTTCCAAAGCCACACCAAAACGCTTGGTCAAAGGCCCCAAACCATGGCGTTTATACTCAGGATAGAGGTTTCTAGCAAACTCCAGCGTATCAATAACTGGCTGACTAATCTTAGGCAGACCATGACGCTCATAATTAGCATTCATAAAGCCAACGTCAAAGGTCGCATTGTGGGCGACTAGGACAGTACCCTGGCAAAATTCTTGGAATTCTTGCAGAACTTGTTCCAGTGGTTTGGCATTTTTGACATGATCATCTGTAATTCCAGTCAACTCAGTAGTAAAAGCTGACAAGGGATGTCCAGGATTGATAAATTCATCAAATTCAGCAATGACATTCCCCTTGTACATCTTAGAGGCCGCAACCTGAATCAAATCATTATAGATAGCTGAAAGTCCCGTCGTTTCCACGTCAAAGACCACGTAGATTGCTTCCGACAAGTCCATCTCCACTTCGTTATAGACGATAGGGACACGGTCCTCCACGATATTGGCTTCCATTCCATAAATCAGCTGGATTCCCGCTTTCTTAGCCGCCTTATAGCCATGTGGGAAGGATTGAACATTCCCATGGTCCGTGATGGCAACCGCCTTGTGTCCCCACTTAGCAGCTGTTGCAACGATTTCTTCTACCTCTGGTAGAGCATCCATGGTCGACATATTAGTATGAGCATGAAATTCCACCCGACGCTCACCTTCTGGCATCAAATCCTTCCGCTCATAGTGAACAACTTCCTGCACATCCTGCACGTTCATAGTTAAATCACGTGTGAAATTATTCATCTCCACATTCCCACGGACTCGGAGCCAAGAATTTTTCTTGATGAGGTCAAATTTCTGAGCCTCTTCCTCATTTTTAACCCACTTTTGCATAGAAAAACTTGAAGTGTAGTCCGTCATTTTAAAGTTGATCAAAACACGCCCTGTTCTGGTCACTTTTTGCTCCACATCAAAAACAACCCCTTCAAAGACCAAACGATTTTCCTCAGTCGTCACTTCGATCATAGGAGTAATCTCCGCCTTGTCCAGCTTGGGTTTAGCTGCAGCTTTTTTGGCTTGAAAATCAAAGGCTGATTTCTCTTCCACTGGAGGAGGTGCCATCTGTTCCAGTTGCTCCATAGCACGGAGCGCTTCCTCATTGGCAGCTTGAACAATCTGCTCATTTTCAGCATGAAAGGCCTCTTCCTGCTCTTGGGTCAGCACATCATTTTTCTCTACTTGACAATTAAAAGTTGGAAAGCCAAATTTTTCAAGTTGTTTAGCTAAATTAGGAAGGTGATTTTTCTTAAAATGTTCCTTATCAATCGCCTCAGATCCTTCAATAAATAGCTGATTGCCCTCCGCACGAACTTGCAAATTTTGATAAAGGGACTTAAAACCTTGACTAGCACATGGGCCTTCAGAGAAAGCCTCCCTATAGTAGGACTGCAAGAGCTGATTTGAAAATTCTTGAGAGCGAGCCTTGATTTCGAAAACAGCTTTATTGCCTGTCTTAGAAAATTCTTCCCTCAAACCTTTCTTTAATTCTAAAAATATTTCAATCGGTAAAATATTAGAAAATACGAAATGAAACTCCCATACCTTACTAATTTTATGAACCACAACTCGCTCAATATCGGCCTGTGCTAAAGCAGGATCCTGTCTCATTTCGGCAGGTATCCCCAATTGATTCATCAAAATTTCAAAACTATTTGACATTCATTTTCCTCACATTATTCTCCTACTATTTTACCATATTTAGAGGTATTTTCTAAAGACAAAAGGAAGCCACTAAGTGACTTCCTTCTAGAGCGAGGACTGATTAGTCTTCACCTTTGTTTTTCTTAATGATTTCTTCTTGTACTGACTTAGGTACATCTTCGTAGTGGTCAAATACCATCATGAATGTACCACGTCCTTGAGAAGCAGAACGAAGAACTGTTGCGTAACCGAACATTTCAGCAAGTGGAACGTAAGCACGAACGATTTGGCTGTTACCGTGTGCTTCCATACCATCAACACGTCCACGACGAGCAGTTACGTGACCCATAACATCACCAAGGTTTTCTTCTGGAACAGTGATTGTTACAAGCATCATTGGCTCAAGGATAGCTGGTTGTGCTGATTTAGCAGCTTCTTTAAGGGCAAGTGAAGCCGCGATCTTGAAGGCAGTTTCAGATGAGTCGACATCGTGGTATGAACCATCGTAAAGCTTAGCTTTAACGTCAACCATTGGGTAACCTGCAAGAACACCGTTAGCCATAGATTCTACCAAACCTTTTTCAACCGCTGGGATAAATTCACGAGGAACCACACCACCGACGATTGCGTTTTCGAATTCGAATCCTTTACCTTCTTCATTTGGAGTAAATTCAATCCATACATCACCGAATTGACCTTTACCACCAGACTGACGTTTGAAGAATCCACGTGCTTGAGTAGAAGCGCGGAATGTTTCACGGTAAGATACTTGAGGAGCACCTACGTTCGCTTCAACTTTGAACTCACGACGCATACGGTCAACAAGGACGTCAAGGTGAAGTTCACCCATACCAGAGATAACTGTTTCACCAGTTTCAACGTTTGTTTCAACGCGGAATGTTGGATCTTCTTCAGCCAATTTTTGAAGGGCGATACCCATCTTGTCTTGGTCAGCTTTAGATTTTGGCTCAACCATCAATTGGATAACTGGTTCTGGAACGTTGATTGACTCAAGGATGATTTTAGCTTTTTCGTCTGTCAATGAGTCACCAGTTGTAGTATCTTTCAAACCAACGGCAGCAGCGATATCACCTGAGTAAACAGTGTCGATTTCTTGACGGCTGTTAGCGTGCATTTGAAGGATACGTCCGATACGTTCACGTTTACCTTTAGAAGTGTTCAATACGTATGAACCTGATTGAAGAACACCTGAGTAAACACGGAAGAATGTCAAACGACCTACGAATGGGTCTGTCATGATCTTGAAGGCAAGAGCTGCAAATGGCTCTTCGTCAGATGCTGGACGAGTTTCTTCTTCATCTGTATCTGGGTTAACACCTTTGATTGCTGGGATGTCAAGTGGGCTTGGAAGGTAGTCGATAACCGCATCAAGCATCAATTGAACACCTTTATTTTTGAAGGCAGAACCACACAATACTGGGAAGAATTCAACGTTGATAGTCGCTTTACGGATACCAGCTTTCAATTCTTCGTTAGTGATTTCTTCACCTTCAAGGTATTTCATCATCAATTCTTCGTCAGTTTCAGCAACTGCCTCAACCAATTTTTCACGATATTCTTGAGCTTGATCAAGGTATTCAGCTGGAATATCTTCTTCAAGGATATCTGTACCAAGGTCGTTAGTATAGATTTCAGCTTTCATCTTGATCAAGTCGATGATACCACGGAAGTCATCTTCAGAACCGATCGGCAATTGGATTGGGTGTGCATTTGCTTGAAGACGATCGTGAAGTGTGCTTACAGAGTAAAGGAAGTCAGCACCAATTTTGTCCATTTTGTTGGCAAATACAATACGTGGAACTCCGTACTCAGTTGCTTGACGCCAAACTGTTTCAGTTTGAGGCTCAACACCTGATTGTGAGTCAAGAACGGTAACCGCACCATCCAATACACGAAGAGAACGTTGTACTTCGATTGTGAAGTCCACGTGTCCTGGTGTGTCGATGATGTTTACGCGGTGGTTGTTCCATTGAGCTGTTGTTGCAGCAGATGTGATAGTGATACCACGTTCTTGCTCCTGCTCCATCCAGTCCATTTGTGACGCACCTTCGTGAGTTTCACCGATTTTGTGGATTTTACCAGTGTAGTAAAGGATACGCTCAGTAGTTGTTGTTTTACCGGCATCGACGTGAGCCATGATACCGATATTACGAGTTTTTTCAAGTGAAAATTCGCGTGCCATGAGGTTTGTTTCTCCTATTTATTTTTGATTTCTATTCTATTATAACACGATTTTAATAAAAACGGATAGGCAGGACCTACCCGTTGTCAATCTTTTCATGCTATTGTTGGATTCAACTTACGAGATGGTAAGTTGAGTTGTTGCTAAGAGCTGATCGAGCTCAATTGAACTCGGGCTAAAAGCTCGGAAAATAGATAAACTCTCCTAGAATCTTCGATTCTTCGTCAAGTTTCCTAATTTTCAGTCGCTTTTTTAACGCCCTTAGTATCTTAATCTTACCAACGGAAGTGTGCAAATGCACGGTTAGCTTCAGCCATACGGTGAGTATCTTCACGTTTCTTAACTGCTGCACCAGTGTTGTTAGCAGCATCCAAGATTTCTTTTGCAAGACGGTCTTGCATTGTGTGTTCACCACGAAGACGAGCGATTGTTACCAACCAACGAAGTCCAAGTGTTGTACGACGTTCTGGACGAACTTCAACTGGGACTTGGTAGTTAGAACCACCAACACGACGTGCACGTACTTCAAGTACAGGCATGATGTTTTCCATAGCTGTTTCAAATACTTCAAGTGCATCGTTGCCAGTAGCTTCTTTGATTTGCTCAAAAGCACCGTAAACGATTGAAGCAGCTGTACCACGTTTACCATCAAGCATAACGCGGTTGATAAGACGAGTAACTAGTTGTGAATTGTAAAGCGGATCTGGCAATACATCACGTTTTGGAGCTCTATTTTTACGACTCATTTCTCTTTATCCCCTTTCCTTATGCTTTTGGACGTTTAGTACCGTATTTAGAACGGCCTTGTTTACGATCGTTAACACCTGCAGTATCAAGTGCACCACGGACGATATGGTAACGTACCCCTGGAAGGTCTTTTACACGTCCACCACGAAGAAGCACCACGCTGTGCTCTTGCAAGTTGTGTCCGATACCTGGGATGTAGGCAGTAACTTCGATAAGGTTGCTTAAACGTACACGAGCGAATTTACGAAGGGCTGAGTTAGGTTTTTTAGGTGTCATTGTTCCAACACGAGTTGCAACACCACGTTTTTGTGGTGAAGAAACGTTTGTTTGAACTTTTTTATGACTGTTGTAACCAACGTTCAAAGCTGGTGATTTAGATTTTTCTACTTTTGATTTACGCGGTTTGCGAACCAATTGGTTAATTGTAGGCATCTACATTCTCCTGTGAAATTTTTTATTTTTGGTGATGGTACACTTGGTGACAGCTACCATCTGTGTGTACTTTTGCAACATTTGTCAGCACGTCCCTGTACACTCTTGAGAGACCAAAAGTAAAAAGTACCGTCTATTATTGTAACAAAATTTTCCCTTGCTTGTCAAGATATTTTTCTTTTTTATTGTTATTTTTAGCTCTTGTGTAACTTCTCAAAGTAACTTCCATCTCTCTCCCAAAACTGGAAGTTAGTCTCAGACGACGAATTATGCTAGAATTAAGTCTGAGACTTTTCGTGAGGAGGCACCTCATGACGAAAAAACAAAAACATCTCACTCTAGAAGACCGTATTGACATCCAAACTGGAATCAGCCAACAGGAGACTTTCCGTTCCATCGCTGAGAAGATGGGAAAAGATCCGTCAACGATTTCAAAGGAAATCAAGCGCAATCGCATCATGCATCCAACATCCGTCAAATCTGATTGCACGGATTACCCTCTTCTCAAAAAAGCTCCTTATGTCTGTAACAACTGTCCAAAAAAGAGGACGGATTGTGGGTTTAACCGCTATCTTTACTACGCGAAAAAGGCGCAGGAACAGTACGAGACTATGTTGAGGGAGGCCAGACAGGGAATTCCCCTAAACAAGGAAAGTTTTTATCAGATGGACAAGATCTTAACCCAAGGCATCCAGAAGAAACAAAGCATCTACCATATCATTCAGACACATAACCTACCTGTGTCGAAAGCTACGGTGTATCGGCATGCCAAGATGGGCTATCTGACAGCCAAGCCCATTGATTTCCCTCGGATGGTCAAGTTCAAAGAACGCAGAAAATCCAGAAAAGTAGCTATTCCCAAAGAGCTGAAAATTGGGCGGACTTATCAAGATTTCCAAGAGTTACGAGAAACAGATGATTTCTTCAAATGGTTGGAAATGGACACGGTCATCGGCAGACCTGGTGGAAAGGTGCTACTCACCTTCAACGTTTCCTTCTGCAACTTCCTCTTCGCCTTGCTTTTGGACAACAAGACCGCTCTGGAGGTCGCCACTAAACTCACAGCTTTGAAAGAAAGAGTCAGGGACGGAGGGTGTGCGTTCCATCAGCTGTTCCCTATCATTCTCACGGACAACGGATCTGAGTTCGCCTATGTGGAGGAGATTGAGCGAGACATTGATGGGAAGTCTCACCTCTACTTCTGCGAACCTAGCAGCCCTGACCAGAAGGGGCGGATTGAGAAGAACCATACGGTTTTGCGAGCCATTCTTCCCAAGGGCACTTCCTTTGACCAGCTGACTCAGAAAGACGTCAACCTAGTCATTTCCCATGTCAATTCCTTGAAACGAGAAGAGTTTCAAGGAAAATCTGCTTACGACGTCTTCACCTTCACCTTTGGCGAGGACATCGCTGCTCTTCTGGGTTGCCAATTTGTCAAACCAGAAGACACACACCTATCACCTGATTTATTGAAATAAAGGGAATTTCCCTCTCTAACTACACATCTTATCACCATCGAAAAGTCTCACACTAAAGGCTAGCAACTGGAAGTTACTCTAAGACGACTCTGTTTTAGGGCTATTTGTCGTGCACTTTTTTCTGAGTCTTTTCTCTTTTGAACCCTTATATATCAAGAAAAAGAAAACCAGTGGAAGTTAGTCTAAGACGAATTTCCACTGATGTCACGCGTTTTTCTCATACTAAAAGTTAGGTTGTGGGAAACTGGAAGTTAGTTTTAGAAGTTACCGTTTTAGCTCTTGCTAACTTCTCAAAGTAACTTCCACTTGTCTGATCGAAGTGGAAATTAGTCTAAAACGGATTTTTATGGTGGAATTAAGTCTGAGACTTTCCGTTCCATCGTTGAGAATATGGGAAAAGGCCCGTCAACGATTTCAAAGGAAATTAAGCGCAATCGCATCATGCATCCAACATCCGTCAAATCTGATTGCACGGATTGCCCACTTCTCAAAAAGCTCCTTATGTCTGTAACAACGCATTTTTTCTCATACTAAAAGCTAGGTTGTGGAAAACTGGAAGTTAGTTTTATATTGAATTGAAATAAGACATGAACAAATCTATTGGGAAAGTCAACTTAATTTCTAGAAATGTTTTAATAGCAACAACGTACTATTCTAGTTTCAATCTGCTATAGAAGTTACCCTTTTCATTCTCTCAAAAGCCAATCATAAAAGAGGAGAAATCGAAGTTTCTCCTCTTCACTGTTTACTATCGAATCAAGTAAATCAAATCGTTACTCATTCACAATTTTTTCATCAACTTTAGGGTTTAGAGTTGTTCCCCAATGTGTAATTGTACGCTGTTGTACTAGTGGTAAGTCTGTGCGGTTGTAAACTGTACGCCATGGTTCCCATACAAGACCCGTCTTTTCTTGAACCTTGATGCGAAGATTACGGACATTTCCTCTAAATTGAATCTCTGTTTGGAAGCCTGAAGTTCTGTTTTTCCCGTTATCTTCCCATTGATGTGAACGGATTTCTGGATTTCCTTGTTCATCATATGTAATTTCATCCCAATAGATGTAGTAACGCGCAACATAAGCACCCTTATGATGAAGTTTCAAGAAGCCATTTTTGTAAGAAGTAACCTTCGTTTCGATATAGTCTGTACTATTTTGTAAAGTTGCTTGGGCATTATCTTTTAGGAAGGCAGTCTTATATGAGATTGGCACAGCTGGACTTTGAGCGCTAAAGTTAGCTCCTTCTCTGATGAGTTCCTTCAAGTTTTCGACTGTTCCTGTGACAACTTTGGCGGCACCGCTAGCATTACCTCCTACAATTACCGCTGTTACAGAAGTATTCTTCAATAGACGGCTCCATTCAGAATTTGGAGCAATTGTTGCGCCTTTGATAACCGCATTGATAGCTGCTTTTAATTCAGTAGACTTGCTTGTTGACTCAAACTTAACATAGATTTGACGTCCGTAAGAAACATTTGATACATATACAGGTGGAGTTTGTGAATCAACGCCTCTTTGTTTTAAATCTTCAGGTGTCACACTCTTGTCAAATACAGCCGCTGGATTGGTCGGTGCATCAAATGTCGCTGTATAGTAGATTTGTTTAAAGTTTACAACTTCAATTTGCTTTTCACCCTTTTGCACAGCTTCAAAGTCAATCTTGAGCGGTGCGCCTGCTTTTTCAAAGTCTGCACCAAATTTTGCTTTCAATTGATTCATGCTATAGGCTGTAGTTGATTCATACTGAACACGGGCAGGAACGGAATGGCTAGATGAATAGTTCTTTGTCCATTTTTCAACCAAGGTATTCATTGCTTCTTGCATACCACTAGTTGTAGGATTTGCTTCGATTTTATTTTCAGAATGAATCATCCCAGGTAAATCAACGCTGACTGTCCCCTTTGCACGGGCAAGACTAATCAATTCTGGCTGATTTTCTAGCAGATTTTGGTTTGCCTTATACAAGCCACCTAGGAAGACATTTTGATTTCCATTGATGGAAACATCTGCTGTGCCTGTAGAGAGGGTTTTCTTGATTTTTTCTACAACGACAAACTCTCCATTTTGTTCCTTAGCACTTGTGTTGTAGCGATTTTCTAAGGTTTCTCCCTTGCGAGTTAAAATATCCAAAGGATTATAAGTTAAGCCAAAAAGGTAGTCTTTCAATGCTGATTTTTGATCTACTACTGGTGTAGTTCTATCCTGTCCAACTTGAGTTGTTGCTGAACGGAATACTTCCACTTCTGCCAAGCTCAATGGGGTATTTTTAGTTTTCAACTCCACTTTTACATAACGAGCGCCTTTGGCTGTGAAGAAAACTTCAAGTTCTGCCTTCCCATTCAAACTATCAAAGTGTTGACGAGCAACTTCTTGTTTTGCTTCATTTAACAAAACAACATCAAAATTGGAAAGACGATTAGCTACATTCCCATCTCCACGATTGTAAAGTTTAACTTTTCCAACATTCTCTGTTTTTCCAAGATCAACTTGCCACCAAGCATTGTCTTCAAAGTTTGTATGCGTTACAGAATGGTGCCCATAGTCACTATCAACATTACCATCCACTGCTCGTGTAGCAGCTCCTCCATAAGCAGTAGAACTTTGACTAGCTTGTTTTCCACGAGCGATGTTTTCTGTCTCAACTGGACGATTCCCTTGCTCTGTAGCCAAAGCTACTCCCTGAGCGTTCAATAAAAAGGCCGCAACAACAGCACTACACACACCGAGTCCACACTTTTTGACAAAGCGATGCAAACGTTTTTCTTGATTCATTCCTTATTCCTCCGTTTTTAAATGAATACGTTTTCCTATTTGTCTATAGTTTATCAAATTTCAAGTAAAAGTCAAGCACAAATCAGCAAAAAAGTCAAGAAAATAAGAAGAAAACGTTTGCTGAATTTTTCTGATATTTTCTTTAGATTTCCAGTAAATACTATAGTTTGGAAACTAGATAAAACTTGAGAAGCGCTAGCTTTTTCTCTTCCTATTTATAGTTTCGCTAGATGAACTTTTTAAAGAAATATTAGAGAGCAATTTCTGAATAAAAATAGCTGGGAACACATCATCTTCCTAATAATACGGCTTGGCTTATATGACATTTTTATCTCCATCAATTGGTATATAAAATAGTACGGAAAACTTCTCAAAAGTAAGAATTTCTTTGACAAACCAAAGAAAACGCTTGCATATTGTTTTACTACATGCTATACTGATATAGAAATTTATTGATTGGAGAATCATTATGAGAAAAACACCAGCTCAAATTGAGAAAAAAATGGTCTACAGCATCCGTTCCCTCAAAAATGGAACTGGTTCTGTCCTTATCGGCGCAAGCCTTGTCCTACTTGCCATGGCTACACCAACTATCTCAGCCGACGAAAGTACAACAACCACTAACGCAAGTAATAGTGGAACTACTACTGCCCTTGCCCAACCTCTTACTGATGCAACAAACATCGCTGGCAAGAACGAAAGCGATTTTTCTTCACCCGTAAATGCAAACGCTTCCCTAGAGAAAAAAGAAGAAAAACCTGCAACAGAGCCAACCACTCCTGTTGCAAGCCCAGCCGATTCAGCACCACAAACTGGACAAGATCGTTCAAGTGAACCAACTACTTCTACGAGTCCAGTAACAACTGAAACTAAGGCAGAAGAGCCAATCGAAGACAACTACTTCCGTATCCATGTCAAAAAACTTCCTGAAGAAAACAAGGATGCTCAAGGACTTTGGACTTGGGATGATGTTGAAAAGCCTTCTGAAAACTGGCCTAACGGAGCCTTGTCCTTTAAGGATGCCAAAAAAGATGACTACGGCTATTACCTAGATGTCAAATTAAAGGGAGAAGAAGCCAAGAAAATTAGCTTCCTCATCAACAATACAGCTGGAAAAAATCTAACCGGCGATAAATCTGTAGAAAAACTAGTTCCAAAAATGAACGAGGCTTGGTTAGACCAAGATTACAAGGTTTTCTCTTACGAACCACAACCTGCAGGGACTGTTCGCGTCAACTACTACCGCACCGACGGCAACTATGACAAGAAATCTCTTTGGTACTGGGGAGATGTAAAAAATCCAAGTAGCGCTCAATGGCCTGACGGAACAGACTTTACGGCTACAGGCAAATATGGTCGCTATATCGACATTCCTCTTAAGGATGCCGCTAAAGAATTTGGATTTTTGTTACTAGATGAGAGCAAAAAAGGAGACGACGTGAAAATCCGTAAAGAAGATTATAAGTTCACAGATTTGAAAAATCATAGCCAAATTTTTCTAAAAGACGATGACGAATCGATTTACACAAATCCATACTATGTCCATGATATCCGTATGACAGGAGCCCAACACGTAGGAACTTCTAGCATTGAAAGTAGTTTTTCAACACTTGTTGGTGCTAAAAAAGAGGATATCCTCAAGCACTCCAACATCACTAATCACCTAGGAAACAAAGTAACTATCACCGATGTTGCAATCGATGAAGCTGGTAAGAAAGTGACTTACAGCGGAGATTTCTCAGATACAAAACATCCCTATACTGTTAGCTACAATTCCGACCAATTCACTACCAAAACAAGCTGGCGCCTTAAAGACGAGACTTACAGCTATGATGGCAAGCTTGGAGCTGACCTCAAAGAAGAAGGAAAACAGGTTGATTTGACTCTTTGGTCACCAAGTGCTGATAAGGTTTCTGTTGTTGTCTACGACAAGAATGACCCTGAAAAAGTGGTTGGAACTGTCGCTCTTGAAAAAGGGGAAAGAGGAACTTGGAAACAAACTCTAGATAGCACAAACAAACTAGGCATCACAGATTTCACCGGATACTATTATCAATACCAAATCGAGCGTCAAGGTAAAACTGTTCTTGCACTCGATCCTTACGCTAAATCTCTCGCTGCTTGGAACAGCGATCTTGCAAAAACAGACGCTTCCCATAAAGTGGCTAAAGCCGCCTTTGTAGATCCAGCCAAACTAGGACCTCAAGACTTGACTTATGGTAAGATTCACAACTTCAAGACTCGTGAAGATGCCGTTATCTACGAAGCTCATGTGCGTGACTTCACTTCAGATCCTGCCATTGCAAAAGACTTGACCAAACCATTTGGGACCTTTGAAGCCTTTATCGAAAAACTAGACTACCTCAAAGACTTGGGTGTAACCCACATCCAGCTCCTTCCAGTCTTGTCTTACTACTTTGTCAATGAATTGAAAAACCATGAACGCTTGTCTGACTATGCTTCAAGCAACAGTAACTACAACTGGGGATATGACCCTCAAAACTACTTCTCCTTGACTGGTATGTACTCAAGCGATCCTAAGAATCCAGAAAAACGAATCGCAGAATTTAAAAACCTCATCAACGAAATCCACAAACGTGGCATGGGAGCTATCTTAGATGTCGTTTATAACCACACAGCCAAAGTCGATATCTTTGAAAACCTAGAGCCAAACTACTACCACTTTATGGATGCTGATGGAACACCTCGAACTAGCTTTGGTGGTGGACGCTTGGGGACAACCCACCATATGACCAAACGTCTCCTAGTTGACTCTATCAAATATCTGGTTGATACTTACAAAGTGGATGGATTCCGCTTCGATATGATGGGAGACCATGATGCGGCTTCTATCGAAGAAGCTTACAAGGCTGCACGCGCCCTCAATCCAAACCTCATCATGCTGGGTGAAGGTTGGAGAACCTATGCTGGTGATGAAAATATGCCTACTAGAGCTGCTGACCAAGATTGGATGAAACATACCGATACTGTAGCTGTCTTCTCAGATGACATCCGTAACAACCTCAAGTCTGGTTATCCAAATGAAGGTCAACCTGCCTTTATCACAGGTGGCAAGCGTGATATCAACACTATCTTTAAAAATCTCATTGCTCAACCAACCAACTTTGAAGCAGACAGCCCTGGAGATGTGATTCAATATATCGCAGCCCATGATAACTTGACCCTCTTTGACATCATCGCCCAATCTATCAAAAAAGACCCAAGCAAGGCTGAGAACTATGCTGAAATCCACCGTCGTTTGCGACTTGGAAACCTCATGGTCTTGACAGCTCAAGGAACTCCATTTATCCACTCTGGTCAGGAATACGGACGTACCAAACAATTCCGTGACCCAGCCTACAAGACTCCAGTAGCAGAGGATAAGGTTCCAAACAAATCTCACTTGTTGCGTGATAAGGATGGCAATCCATTTGACTATCCTTACTTCATCCATGACTCTTACGACTCTAGCGATGCTGTTAACAAGTTCGACTGGACTAAGGCTACAGATGGCAAAGCTTACCCTGAAAATGTCAAGAGCCGTAACTATATGAAAGGGTTGATTGCCCTTCGTCAATCTACAGATGCCTTCCGACTTAAGAGTCTCCAAGATATTAAAGACCGTGTTCATCTCATCACTGTCCCAGGCCAAAATGGTGTGGAAAAAGAGGATGTGGTGATTGGCTACCAAATCACTGCTCCAAATGGAGATATCTATGCAGTCTTTGTCAATGCGGACGAAAAAGCTCGCGAATTTAATTTGGGAACTGCCTTTGCCCACCTCAGAAATGCTGAAATTTTAGCAGATGAAAACCAAGCAGGGCCAGTCGGAATTGCCAACCCTCAAGGGCTTGAATGGACTGAAAAAGGCTTGAAATTAAATGCCCTTACAGCCACTGTTCTTCGAATCTCTCAAAATGGAACTAGCCATGAGTCAACTGCAGAAGAGAAACCAGACTCAACCCCTTCCAAGCCTGAACATCAAAATGAGGCTTCTCACCCTGCACATCAAGATCCAGCTCCACAGGCTACACCTGACTCTACAAAACCAGATACAAAAGTAGCGGATTCAGAAAATAAACCTAGCCAAGCTACAACTGATTCACAAGCTGAAAAAACACATAAGGACAATAATACTCAATCACTTCCATCTACGTCTACACAAACTATTGTAACTTTCTACACTCCAGCTTATACAAATAAAAGACCAGAAACTCCAAATCAGACAACTAAAGCTAGTTGGAAACAAGAAAATGGCATCTGGTATTTCCATAAAGCAGACGGTTCTCTAGCTACTGGTTGGATAAAAGATGGAGATACTTGGTATTATCTAAAAGATGATGGCTCTATGTCAACTGGATGGGTCAAAGATGGTAATGTTTGGTACTTCCTAAATAGTAACGGCTCTATGTCAACTGGATGGGTCAAAGATGGAGATACTTGGTACTATCTTGAGCCATCAGGAGCTATGAAAGAAAATCAATGGTTTGAAGTTTCTGGCAAATGGTACTATGTTGATTCATCAGGTAAACTTGCAGTTAATACAAGAGTCGAAGGCTATTTGGTCAATGAAAACGGTGAATGGGTTAGCTAAAATTGCTACTATATAACCTTTGCATAGCTAGATATAACTAAGCCAAATACAGGAAGCTCAACGATTACAAACTCCTGTTTGCAGGAATTAGTCTCCTAGCCTTTCTAGGTCTCGGGTTCTTGTTAAAAAACAAAAAAGAGAACTAAACTAGCCCTCCTATAGAAAAATCCCCCAAGCCTTAACGCTCGGGGGATTGATTTTTGTACAATATTTGTTGTCCTAATAAACTTGATTAGGATTTTTTATTAAGCCTCTTTCATAGCAAAGTAAGCTCGGACTTTGGGTGCCACTTGCGTTCCGAAGAGTTCAATAGCTCGCAGAACTTGGTCATGAGGCATGGAACCAAGCGGTAGATGGAGCATGAAGCGGTCCAACCCTAGATCTTCAATCATGCGAATCAATTTTTCTGCCACCTGATCTGGATTGCCCACAAACATAGCACCATTTGACCCTACCTGCTCCAAATATTGTTCATAACGCAACTCCTGCCAGTGAGGACGGTCTTTGGAAATAGCATCCACTACTTGCTTGGTCGGATGGAAATAATCTTTCACAGCCTGATCGCCATCCTCAGCAATCCAACCCCAAGAATGGGCTCCGACCTTCAGCTCATGACTGGCATGGCCCGCTTCGCTCCCAATCTCACGATAAGCCTGAATCAATTTTTTAAAATAAGGCGGATTGCCACCAATTATGGCATAGACAATCGGTAGACCTGCCTGAGCAATCTTCACTGTTGATTCGACATGACCACCTGTCGCTATCCACAAGGGCAATTTGTCCTGAACTGGACGAGGATAAACTTCTTTGCCAGCAATCGTTTGGGTCAAGCGCCCTTGCCAGTCTAGCTTGGTCTTTTCATTGACTAATTGAAGCAAATCTAATTTCTCATCAAAGAGAGCTTCGTAGTCTTTCAAGTCATAGCCGAACAGAGGGAAAGATTCCGTGAAAGAACCCCTTCCAGCCATAATCTCCGCTCGTCCATTGGACAAAGCATCGATAGTGGCATACTGTTGGAACAACCGAATCGGGTCCATGCTCGAGAGTATGCTGACTGCACTGGTCAAACGGATTTTCTTGGTATTAACTGCCCCAGCGGCCAGAACAATCTCTGGAGCTGATACTGCAAAATCCAATCGATGGTGCTCACCAATCCCATACACATCCAAACCAACCTTGTCAGCCAGTTCAATCTCTGCCACCAACTGA
Source organism: Streptococcus pseudopneumoniae (assembly GCF_038148955.1). Lineage (GTDB taxonomy): Bacteria > Bacillota > Bacilli > Lactobacillales > Streptococcaceae > Streptococcus > Streptococcus pseudopneumoniae_T. Next base: position 51,115 of record NZ_JBBJZY010000011.1, on the reverse strand, counting down.
CGAATGCGTTCGGCATGACTGTAAGTTTGCCCAGTCCCCTCAAGCTCCGTTGTTTCCCCAAATGTTGAAATTCCCAGTTCTACCATGGTGTTTCCTCACTATCTCTTTTAGTTTTAGGGTATTCTATCACTAATTATTTTTACTTTCAATAAATTTGCTCACAAGAAAAAGCCTAGATAACTAGACTTTTTTAGCTTATTCTACCGTTACTGACTTAGCAAGATTACGTGGTTTGTCTACATCAAGTCCACGGTGAAGGGTTGCAAAGTAAGCGACCAATTGCGTCGGTACGACCATTGAAATTGGTGAGAGGTAAGGGTGTACGGTCGTAAGGACGATATCATCTGTCTCTTTAGCAACATTTTCTTCTGCGATAGTGAGAACTTTGGCACCACGGGCTGCGACCTCTTGGATATTTCCACGAGTATGGTTGGCAAGGACTGGATCTGACAAGAGTGCCAAGACGGGTGTTCCTTCTTCAATCAAGGCAATGGTTCCGTGCTTGAGTTCTCCTGCCGCAAAGCCCTCACACTGGATGTAAGAAATCTCTTTAAGTTTGAGACTTGCTTCCATGGCTACATAGTAATCTTGACCACGTCCGATATAAAAGGCGTTGCGAGTTGTTTCAAGAAGATCACGAACCTTGGCTTCGATGGTTTCTTTCTCTGAAAGAGTTGATTCGATAGACTGAGCTACAATTGACAATTCATGCACCAAATCAAAGGCTTGCGCTTTGACATTACCATTTGCTTCTCCTACTGCTTTTGCAAGAAAGGCAAGGGCTGCAATTTGTGCTGTATAAGCCTTGGTTGATGCTACGGCAATTTCAGGACCTGCATGAAGGAGCATGGTATGGTTGGCTTCACGTGAAAGAGTTGAACCTGGTACGTTTGTCACTGTCAAGCTTGGAATACCCATTTCATTGGCCTTAACCAAAACCTGACGGCTATCTGCTGTTTCACCAGACTGGCTGATAAAGATGAAGAGCGGTTTTTTGCTGAGAAGTGGCATACCGTAACCCCACTCAGATGAGATGCCAAGTTCAACTGGTGTATCTGTCAATTCTTCCAGCATCTTCTTAGAAGCAAATCCTGCGTGGTAAGATGTTCCAGCTGCAAGGATGTAGATGCGGTCTGCATCTTGAACAGCCTTAATGATAGCAGGATCAACCACTACTTGACCAGCCTCATCTGTGTAGGCTTGGATGAGTTTACGCATAACAGTTGGTTGCTCATCAATTTCCTTAAGCATATAGTAAGGATAAGTTCCCTTACCAATATCTGATAAGTCAAGTTCCGCAGTATAGCTAGCACGTTCACGGCTGTTGCCATCATAATCTTGAACTTCCACGCTATCAGCCTTGACGATTACCAACTCTTGGTCATGAATTTCCATGTATTGGTTGGTCTCACGAATCATAGCCATAGCATCTGAGCAGACCATGTTATAGCCTTCTCCAAGACCAATCAAAAGTGGTGATTTATTCTTAGCTACGTAGATGACATCTGGATTTTCAGAATCAACCAAGGCAAAGGCATAAGAACCACGGATGATGTGAAGAGCTTTTTTGAAGGCTTCAAGAACTGAGAGACCTTCTTCTTCCGCAAATTTTCCAATCAAGTGAACGGCGATTTCCGTATCTGTTTGCCCCTTAAAGTGGTGACCTGCAAGGTATTCTTCCTTGATTTCAAGGTAGTTCTCAATCACCCCGTTATGCACCAAGACAAAACGTTCTGTCTCAGAGCGATGTGGGTGAGCATTGTCTTCCGTTGGTTTCCCATGAGTTGCCCAACGAGTATGTCCGATACCAGTTGTTCCCTCAACACCAGCTGTCTTGGCAGACAATTCTGCGATACGACCAACAGCCTTCACCAAATGGTTATCAGCACCACCTAGGACAAAAATTCCCGCAGAATCATAGCCACGGTATTCGAGCTTTTCAAGTCCTTGAATCAAAATATCAGTTGCATTTGTGTTTCCAACAACACCAACAATTCCACACATAGTATATACGACACAGCCAAGCTGTGCTTTCTCCTTAAAATTGGTATAGTCTGATTCCTCTTTTATAGAATCAGCAAAAACAGTATATACTTGTTTCTTTCGCTTGTCAAGAGTAAAAATTGGTATAGTTCAAATTAAGCTCCTATAAGAAAAAATTCTGACCAATTAAAATCATCAGTCAGAGTCCTTTTTAAAATCCATTATTATCGCTTAATTCCTTGAACCAGTGCCCTGATTTCTTCAGACGACGTTCCTGTGTTTCCAAGTCTAGTTCAACCAACCCATAACGGTTTTTATAGCTGTTGAGCCATGACCAACAGTCAATAAAGGTCCAAATCAAGTAGCCCTTACAATTGGCTCCATCTTCAATCGCACGGTACAGTTCACGAAGATGACCTTTTACAAAGTCAATACGGTAATCATCTTGAATCATCCCATCTTGACGGAATTTTTCTTCCCCTTCAACACCCATACCATTCTCTGTCAACATCCACTCGATATTGCCATAGTTTTCCTTGATATTTTGGGCGATGTCATAAATCCCTTGCTCATAAATCTCCCAGCCACGGTGAGGATTGATTTTACGTCCAGGCATCACATAAGGCTCGTAAAAATGTTCTGGTAAGAGTGGACTCTCTGGATGTTTAGCAAATCGAGGTGCCATAACGCGCAAAGGTTGATAGTAGTTAACACCAAGGAAATCCACCGTATTGTCACGAATGAGCTCCAACTCTTCCTCTGTGGTATCAGGCAAGAGACCGTGTTCATGCAAGATTTCTACCAACTCCTGTGGATAAGTCCCCAAAACAGACGGATCTAAGAAAGATTGGGCCTGAAAAAGGTCTGCAATACGAGCAGCCTTGACATCAGCAGGATGCTGGCTACGTGGATAAGCCGGTGTCAAATTTAAGACAATCCCAATCTTAGAGTCAGGTAAGAGTTCATGACAAGCCTTGACCGCTCGACTGCTAGCTAATTGTGTGTGGTAGGCTACTTTAACCGCTGCTTCTGAATCCACCTTATGTGGATAATGGGCATCGTAAAAATAGCCAAATTCCACCGGAACGATGGGCTCGTTAAAGGTAATCCATTGATCCACTAAATCGCCATAAGTCTCAAAACAAAAACGAGCATAGTCTTCATAAGCTGAGACAGTCGCCTTATTTTCCCAACCATCACCATCTTCTTGAAGAGCAAAAGGCAAATCAAAGTGGTAGAGATTGACTAAAAGTCGAATCCCCTTAGCCTTAATTGCCTCAAAGACCTTACGATAAAAATCCACACCTTGAGGGTTGATTTTTCCACAGCCTTGTGGAAAAATCCGTGACCACTGAATAGAAGTCCGAAAGGCCGTGTGACCAGTCTCTAACAAAAGCTCAATATCCTGTTCCCAGTTTTCATAAAAGGTCGATGTCTTATCTGGACCAATCCCATTATAGTAACGATTTGGCTCCACTTGGTACCAGTAATCCCAGAGATTATCTCCCTTACCGTCACCAGCTACACGCCCTTCTGTCTGTGGTCCAGAAGTGGAGGATCCCCAGACAAAATCCTTTGGAAATCTTAGCATACATTTACCTCTTTATCTAGTCATTTTTCCCATTATACAGAAAAAACAAGGTAAAAACTAGTTACATTTTTTCCTTGTTTTTCTTCTGATTATAGTTTTTATTTCTTGCTGAGGATTTCAAGCGTTTCAAGCACGTTATCTGCATGAACCTCGATGGTATCACCAGTCGCTTTGATTTTAACTTCTACGATACCATCGGCTACTTTTTTACCAACAGTGATACGGATTGGCAACCCAATCAAATCGCTATCGCTGAATTTGACTCCAACACGTTCGTTACGGTCATCTGTCAAGACTTCATAACCAGCTCTCATCAAGCTTGCTTCAAGCTTTTCTGTCAAAGCTTGCGCTTCTTCATCCTTGACATTGACAGTAATCAAGTGCACATCAAATGGTGCCAATTCTTTAGGGAAGTTGATACCCCAAGCGTAACGGTATTCACCTTTTGGCGTTTTATTAACAAAGAGGCGAGCGTGTTGCTCCATAACTGCTGAAAGGAGACGGCTAACACCGATACCGTAACATCCCATGATAATTGGTACAGCACGGCCATTTTCATCCAAGACATCTGCTCCCATGCTTGCTGAATAGCGAGTGCCGAGTTTGAAAATGTGACCAATTTCAATACCACGTGCAAAGTTAAGGACACCTTGTCCGTCTGGGGAAATTTCACCCTCACGAACTTCACGGATATCCACATATTCTGCAGTAAAATCACGACCTGGGTTCACACCAGTCAAGTGGTAGCCATCTTCATTAGCTCCCACAACTGCATTGCGAACATCTTGCACCTTACGGTCTGCGATGATTTTAACATTCTCTGGCAAACCAACTGGTCCAAGTGAACCAAATCCTGCTTGAACAAGATTCGCCACTTCTTCTTCGCTAGCAACGTCAAAGAAATCTGCTCCCAAGTGGTTTTTCAACTTGACTTCGTTGAGTTGGTCATTTCCAACTAGAAGGGCTGCAACAAGCTCACCATCTGCCATGTAGAAGAGAGTTTTAATCGTTTGTTCTTCTGGAACGTTAAGGAAGGCTGCAACTTCATCGATTGATTTAACATCTGGCGTTGCAACACGAGTCACTTCTTCTTCAGCGACAACACGGTTGCTTGGTTTGTACTCGTTTGTTGCCATTTCCAAGTTAGCCGCATAGCTAGATTCACTTGAGTAAGCAATGGTATCTTCACCAGAAACCATCCATTTGAGCAATTCTGCCTTGATTTCTTCTTGCACTTCTGTAGGAATTTCGTCAAATGAGGCAACGGACTTGTCCAAGACAACCCAGCGGTCAAGGTCTGTACGAGCAGGTGTAATGGCCATAAATTCTTGGCTGTCCTTACCACCCATGGCTCCACCGTCACCAATGATAGCCTTGAAGTCTAAGCCACTACGAGTGAAAATACGCTCATAAGCAGCCTTGTACTCATCATAAACACTGTCCAAGCTATCATAGTTAGCATGAAAGCTGTAAGCATCCTTCATGATGAACTCACGTGTACGAAGAAGTCCATTACGTGGGCGTTTTTCATCACGATACTTAGGCTGGATTTGGTAAAGGTTGAGTGGCAATTGCTTGTAAGACTTAACAGAATCACGGACAATAGCTGTAAAGGTTTCTTCGTGAGTTGGACCTAGAATGAAGTCTGATTTTTCACGGTTTTTTAGTTTGTAAAGGTCCTCACCATAAGTTTCGTAACGACCTGATTCGCGCCACAATTCTGCACTAAGAAGGGCAGGAGCCAACATCTCAACGGCACCAATCTTGTCGAATTCTTGACGCATGATATTTTTAGCTTTTTCAATCACACGATTAGCAAGTGGTAGATAAGAATAAACACCTGCTGAGACTTGACGAACATAACCAGCTCGCAACATAAGAGCATGGCTGATAACTTGAGCATCGCTTGGCATTTCGCGAAGCGTTGGGATAGGCATTTTACTTTGTTTCATAATATTCCTCGATTATCTAAAAAAGAGTCGCATGATGTCATTCCAGGTCACAGCAATCATCAAGACAACCATGATGACCACTCCGGCCAAGGTGACATAGGTTTCAATTTCTTGTTTCAATGGTTTGCGGCGGATGGCTTCTAGGATATTGAGCACAATCTTACCACCATCCAGGGCTGGAATCGGAATAAGATTAAAAATCCCGATATTGATGGAAATCATTGCCAAGAAGTACAAGACGTTCTCAATTCCATTTTTAGCGGCATCACTACTTGCCTTAAAGATGGCAACAGGTCCACCTAGCTTGTTCAAATCCGGTTGGAAAATCAGATTTTTCAGAGCTGATAGAATTCGGAGAGCCGAGTCAGCAGCAGTTGTAAATCCACCTACAAACATGGATAGAAAGTCCGACTTAATTCCCGGTTGAACACCTAGAAGGTAACGACCTTGATTTTCTTCTGGAGTAACCGTAACTTGTTTGTCACTACCCTTTTCAGAAATAGTCACATTCAAGGTCGGGGCCGTCTTACCTTTGGTTTCTGTTTCCACAGCCTGAATCAAGCTTTCCCAGTTACTAATCTCATGTGAGCCAATCTTGGTAATTTGTGCCGTTTCTGCCACTCCCACCTTAGCCAAGGCCCCTTGGGGCATGACATGGAACTGGTTGGTATCAACATCTCTGACACCACCCTGCATAAAGATTAAAATCCAAAAAACAACGACACCTAAGATAAAGTTATTCATAGGGCCTGCAAAATTAGTAATGAGTTTGCCCCAGATAGTCGCATTTTGATATTGAACATCTAAAGGTGCAATCCGAACCTCAGTACCATCTGCTTCCACAACCGTCGCATCGTGATCCACTGCAAATGTTTTTTCTTCTTCCAGAACCAAGCCCTTGATAAAGAGCTTGTCTTCAAAGTCAAACTGAGTCACCTGCATAGGGAGGGCTGTTTGATCCAATTTTTTACCTGAAAGATTGATGCGTTTAACCTTACCATCATCAGTAAGCGTCAAACTGACAGGAGTTCCTGTCTTGATTTCAGTTGTATCATCACCCCAACCGGCCATGCGAACGTAGCCTCCCAGAGGCAAGATTCGAATGGTATAGGCCGTCCCGTCCTTGCCAATATGAGCAAAGATCTTGGGTCCCATGCCAATGGCAAATTCACGCACTAGAATTCCTGATTTCTTGGCAAAGTAGAAGTGTCCGAACTCGTGCACCACTACAATAATCCCGAAAACCAGAATAAAGGTTAAAATTCCGAGCATAGTATTTCCTCCGTCTTTTGATTAAAAGAGTCCAAACAAGTGCATGATTGGAAATACAAGCAACATACTATCGAAACGATCCAAAACACCACCATGTCCAGGGATAAATTTCCCAGAATCCTTGACACCAAAATGACGTTTGATCGAACTTTCTAGTAAATCACCAAATTGTCCAGCAATGCTAAAGAAAATAGCAAAGACTGACATCTTGTAAATTCCATATGGAAGAGCAACTGTACTGTCAACTATCATAAAGATGATGGTTACTAAAATAGCGCCTAAAATACCACCCAAGGCACCCTCAAAGGTTTTATTTGGAGAAACTGTCGGAGCTAATTTTCGTTTACCATAGTTCATCCCAACAAGATAGGCACCACTGTCTGTCGCCCAGACGATACACAAGGCCAAAAGCGCCTTATCTAAACCTGCAACGCGAGCATCTAGTAAAGCATTAAATCCAAAGCCTACGTAGAAACTCATAGCAAGAGGGAAAACAGCGTCCTCAATCGTATAAGACTTGCTAAAAACAGTCGTTCCTAACATAATTGAAATCAACACACTATAGGCAACCACATTCCCATCAACTGGCAAAAAAGTCAGGTAATTCTCCAAGGGAATGGTCAAGGCAAAGGTTGCAAAGAGGGTCAAGAGGCCCTCCATCGTCATGGTCTCTAGACCTCTCATCTTCAAAAGTTCATGCATGGCTAGCATGGCTATGATTCCAATTGCTATCTGAAGCAAGAGGCCCCCAATCATTAAAATTGGTAGGAAAATAGCCAGGGCAATCCCTGCAAACAAGGTTCTTTTCTGTAAATCCTGTGTCATATTTCCTCCTAAACTCCTCCAAATCGGCGATGACGACGATTGTAGGCAAGAATGGCTTCCTGCAAGGCCGCCTCGTCAAAATCAGGCCACAAGGTATCCGTAAAATAGAGCTCACTGTAGGCTCCCTGCCATGGAAGGAAATTGCTCAAACGCAATTCTCCACTAGTACGGATAATCAAGTCTGGGTCTCGTAAGTCCTTAGGTAAATGCTGGGTAAAAAGATAATTACCAATCAATTCCTCTGTGATGTCACCTGGGTTGATTTTGGCATCTAACACATCCTGGGAAATCAACTTAAGCGCCTGTGTAATCTCAGCACGTCCACCATAGTTGAGGGCAAAATTAAGAATCAACCCTGTGTTGTTCTTAGTCAATTCCTCAGCCTTGGTTAAAGCTTCAAAAGTCTGCTTAGGCAGGCGGCCTGTCTCTCCAATCATTTGAATCTTAACATTATTCGCATGTAGTTCTGGAACATAATTATCATAAAACTCTACTGGCAAGTTCATGATAAACTTGACTTCCTGATCTGGACGGGTCCAATTTTCCGTAGAAAAAGCATAGACCGTAATCACCTTAACGCCTAGTTTGTTGGCTGCCTTAGTCACAGTTTGCAATGCTTCCATGCCCGCCTTATGTCCAAAAACTCGCGGTTGCATACGTTTTTTAGCCCAACGGCCATTGCCATCCATGATGATGCCGATATGAGCAGGAACCTGTGTCGGAACCTCTACTTCCACAGCCTTATCTTTCTTAAAAAATCCAAACATGATCTTATTCCTATTCAAAAATCTATCGTTTCATTATACCATATTTCCCTATTTTCTTCTATCACTAAGCTATTTATACTCAGGTATCAGGCTCAGTTTTCAAAAAAATAAGTCGCCTGATTGGGCGACTCTATTTTTTATAGGGAGATTATTATGAAAAAGTTTTAGGAGTTTAAGTTAAGGTCTTCTTAACTTATGGACTTAGTATACACTTCCTAACTTAAAGTTTCCTTAAGTATTTTTAAAAATCAAATTTTTCCATTTCTCCTGCCAATTTTTCTTGGATAAACGTGTTTGATAGAGTCCCATTCGGTCTTCATTTTCTAAAAAATGAGGAGTTGGACGAACTTGGAAATTCAAAATATCCTCAAGTCCATAAGGAGTAAAGAATTCTAAAGCGTATTCTTCATTCAAACGGAGCCCAACCGCAGTACACTGTTCTGGATACTTACTCATAGCATCACGAGAGCTGGTATAGGGAGCAGTGTGAGGACTGTGCTGGTGCATATAGACCTGATTTTTCAACTCCCACTGGTACTGAGGAAAATCCGCTCTCAACTTTTTCTCTAGGGACAAGGTTTCCTCATAAGAAATATCTGGATCAAAGAAAATCACATCTACATCTGTTTCACAGTCAAAAGGTGATTTGTATGACAAAAGATTCCAGATGAAATTTCTGACAGAACCTGCTACCAACCACGAGTCTTTTAAATCAAGGTCTCGGATGATGGTCAGAATGGTCATCATATCCGAATCTTCTCTGAAAGCTTTTAGGATTTCTTGCTCATTTTTCATTGTATTCATACCCTAAATGTTCGTAGGCCTTAGCCGTTGCAACCCGTCCAGACCGTGTCCGCATGATAAAACCTTTTTGAATCAAGTAAGGCTCATACATGTCTTCCACCGTCTCGCGCTCCTCAGCAATATTGACGGAAAGAGTGCCTAACCCAACAGGGCCACCACCATACATCTCAATCATAGTCCGAAGGATTTTTTGGTCCACATAGTCCAAACCTTCATGGTCAACATCTAGCATGGTCAGAGCCTTATCGGTAATAAGATCATCGATAACCCCATTTCCCATAATCTGGGCAAAATCGCGCACGCGCTTGAGGAGACGATTGGCAATACGAGGGGTTCCACGACTACGCAAGGCCAACTCAGATGCTGCCTCATGGGTGATTTCCATCTCAAAAATATCTGCTGTCCGCTCAACAATTTCTGTCAAGTCAGCATGGGCATAATACTCCATATGACCTGTGATCCCAAAACGTGCCCGTAGCGGATTGGAAAGCATACCAGCCCGAGTCGTAGCACCAATCAAGGTAAAAGGTGGCAACTCCAAATGAACACTGCGACTGCCTTCACCAGCACCAATCATGATGTCAATGTAGAAGTCCTCCATGGCACTATAAAGCACCTCTTCCACCGACATGGGCAAGCGATGAATCTCGTCAATAAAGAGGACATCCCCAGGATCCAAATCATTCAAAATCGCTACCAGATCACCAGCCTTTTCAATGACAGGCCCAGAGGTCTGCTTGAGATTGACTCCCAGTTCGTTGGCAATAACAAAAGCCATGGTCGTCTTCCCCAAACCTGGAGGTCCAAATAAGAGCACATGATCCAGCGCTTCATCCCGCATTTTGGCGGCTTCTATAAAGATTTGAAGCTGGTCCTTAACCTTGTCCTGCCCGATATATTCACGTAAATACTGAGGACGGAGCGTGTGTTCTACTAACTCCTCATCCCCCATTATCTCATTGTCTAAAATTCTACTCATTGCTCTATTATATCAAAAATCCAGCCCGTAAACAAAAAAGCCACTGAATTGGTGCCTCCCGACTTTAGCACTTATGTGGTATAATATTCTACGGCACTGCTACACCGCCTGCGAAAGGAGGTGAGATAGCCCATGATGGAATTAGTACTCAAAACTATCATCGGACCAATTGTGGTCGGTGTCGTTCTTCGCTTAGTCGATAAATGGCTAAACAAGGACAAATAGTGTCAAAAAAAGACCCCAAGCTTATTTGGACGTGAGCTTGGGGTCTTTTCTAGCCTATGATATAGAACTAGTACTCAATTCCTTTTTATTATCCCACAGTTCACAAAATTTGTCAAAGATTTATACCCTCATCTACTCAGCTTCTCAAGCTTTAACCGCTTTACAACAAGACTTTCAAGTTTAAGAGAAAGTTAGGGATTCTATCAATTTCATAGAAATTTTGATTTAGTAAACGAAGAGACAATCTTACATGTCACTCCTTATTTAATACGCCACTACTGGACAAGCAAAATCATTATTACAGCAGTTCCAGCCCTTCAATTAACAGTCACTTACAATCAAATTGAGTTTGAAGCAGCTGAAGCGACAACAAACCTATTTCTTAGTCATATTCGCTAAAAAGTCCCCGCCAATTCCCCGACCAAAATCCGAAAAATATCGAAAAATGATTTTTAGAATAGTCCCCAAAAGCCTGAAATAGAGCCAAAAAACTCCACCTGATTTGGTGGAGTTAAGGGAGATTATTATGAAAAAGAAAAGTTTAGGATTTTATTAAATAAAGTTAGGAGGTCTTTATTTAATAACTATATGATACAAGACGAAGCTTAAAACTAGCTTAACTTTTCTCGAATTCTACCATTTTTCAAAAAAATTCTATCAGCATCTCTTCACCCCACAAAAAAAGCCACCTGATTGGGTGACTTCATTAGGAGATTATGATGAAAAAAAGTTTTAGGATTTCATTAAATAAAGTTAGGAGGTCTTTATTTAATGACTATATGATACTAGACCAGCCTTAAACTTTGCTTAAGAAAAAACAAGTTTTGTTATTTTTCTCGATTTACCCAAGTCATTCCTATACAATTATAGGTGGATAAGACTTCAAAGCCCATAGAACGATAGAATCTCAAGGTTCTTTCCGTCTGGTCTGTCACCAGCTGGACTTGATAGGCATCTTTGTAATCCTCTAAAGCCTCTTTCATTAGGGCACTACCAATCCCTTGACGCTGATAGATTGGTAAAACGATTAAATCCTGAACCAATACTGATGAAAAACCATCACCAATCAAACGAATCAAGCCCACCACAGTATCACCATCAAGCGCCACATAAATCGCTAATGAATGAGATAAGGCCTGCTCCAGCATCTCTGATTGATGGGTATAATTTGTCCAACCGACAGCCTGATAGAGATGCCAAACATCCTCTAGCTTGACAAATTCTTGCTTTTTAATAGTGATCATGTCAACACCTCTTAAAACTCTCTCAAGCTCTTGTACTGTCGTCCATTTTTATCAAAATTTTCAGGAGCCAACCATGCTTCCAATCGAGCTTTGACTTGGGGCCAGTCCTTATCAATCATAGACAACCAATCCGTATCCCTCGTCCGTCCCTTATAAACCACTGCCTGACGGAAGGTTCCTTCATAGACAAATCCCAAACGCTCCGCAGCTCGTCTGGATGGCAGATTAAGAGAATCACATTTCCATTCGTAGCGACGATAGTTAAGCTCCTCAAAAACGTAGCGCGCCAAGAGATACTGAGCTTCTGTCCCTATTCGTGTTCCCCTGAGTTCTGGAGAAAAAGTGACCGCTCCCACTTCTATCACTCGGTTATTCTGGTCAATGCGCATGAGAGAAAAAGTTCCCAAGGCCTTACCAATTTCCTTGTCTATAATTGCATAGTAAAAGCGTTCCTTACGAGCCAACATCTGATTTAAAACGGCAACCAGCTCCTCCATATCTGCCACTGGTTCCTGAAAGAGGTAAGTCCACATCTCTCGAGGTGTATCTGGACCATAAACAGCTAATAAATCCTTCGCATGCTTTTCCACCGAAAGAGCCTCTACCCTAGCATAACGCCCTTCTAAGAGATCAATAGCAGGCAATTCACCAGGTGTATAACCTTCCATTGACTCACCAATCATCTGACCATATTCGTTTACTGGCATAACTTTCTCCTTGTTTCACTTTTCAAACTTTATAGTTGCCCATAGTATATCATACTTTCATAAGAAGAATCAAAAAATCCTCCAGATTCTACTCTGAAGGATTCCTATCTTATTTCACAACAATATTAACCAATTTATTCGGTACCGCAATCACTTTCACGATTTCCTTACCGTCAATTTCTGCTTTGACTTTTTCATCCGCTAGAGCAATTTCTTGCAATTCTTCGCGTGACAAGTCTTTAGCGACCATCAATTTAGCACGGACTTTCCCTTTGATTTGAACGACGATTTCGATTTCGTCTTCAACTAATTTGCTTTCGTCCCATGTTGGCCAAGCTACGTAAGAGATTGATTCTCCTGTTGCCGCAACAGTTTGCCAGAGTTCTTCTGCCAAATGAGGTGCAAATGGAGCAATCAATTGGATAAAGCCTTTAGCGTAGTCCACATAGAGCTTGTCTTCCTTGTTAGCAGCGTTGACAAAGACCATAAGTTGGGCAATGGCTGTGTTGAATTTCATGGACTCGATTTGTTCTGTGACAGCTTTAACGGTTTCGTTATAAACCTTGTCAAGAGCACCATTGTTTTCCGCAACGATTTCTTTACTTGTAATCAAACGGTAAACACGGTCAAGGAACTTACGGCTTCCTTCCAGACCTTCTTCAGACCAAGCGATGGAAGCATCAAGTGGTCCCATGAACATTTCATAGACACGAAGGGTATCGGCACCGTATTGTTCCACCACATCGTCTGGATTTACAACATTCTTGAGCGATTTAGACATCTTGGCTGGGGCTTGCTCCAACTCTTCGCCTGTTTCCACATGGAAGAAAGAACCATCACGTTTTTCAACCTTGTCAGTCGCCACAAGAGCCCCACGGTGGTCACGGTAGCTAGTCCCCAAAATCATCCCTTGGTTAAAGAGTTTTTGGAATGGCTCCTTAGTTGGAACAACACCGAGGTCATAGAGGAATTTGTGCCAGAAACGAGCATAGAGCAAGTGAAGTACAGCATGCTCTGCACCACCCACATAGATATCTACTGGCAGCCATTGTTTGAGGAGATCCTCGTCAGCCAATTTCTCAGTATTGTGCGGGTCAATATAGCGGAGGTAGTACCAGCTTGAGCCAGCCCATTGTGGCATGGTGTTGGTTTCACGACGACCTTTAACACCATCTTCACGAGTCACTTCAAGCCAGTCTGTCAAGTTAGCTAGCGGACTTTCTCCAGTACCTGAAGGACGGATGTCCTTGGTTACAGGCAAGACAAGTGGCAATTCATTTTCAGGAACAGCTGTTGAAGTTCCATCTTCCCAATGAATGATTGGAATTGGCTCACCCCAGTAACGTTGACGGCTAAAGAGCCAGTCGCGAAGACGGTAGGTCACCTTCTCCTGACCACAGCCTTTTTCTTCCAACCAAGCCACAATCTTAGCAATTGCGTCTTCTTTGTTCAATCCATCTAGGAAGTCTGAATTGACATGAAGTCCATCTTCTGTGTAGGCAGCTTCTTCAACGTTTCCACCTTCAAGTACTTCTACGATTGGAAGGTCAAATTGTTTGGCAAATTCCCAGTCACGTTGGTCGTGGGCAGGAACAGCCATTACCGCACCTGTTCCATAACTAGCAAGAACATAGTCCGCAATCCAGATTGGAATTTCCTTGCCATTGACAGGATTGATGGCATAAGCACCAGTCCAAACCCCTGTTTTTTCTTTAGCAAGGTCTGTACGAGCCAAGTCAGACTTGAGACTAGCTTGGTGTTTGTAGTCTGCTACTGCTTCTGCTTGCTCTGAACTTGTGATAGCGTCAACCAAGTCATGCTCAGGAGCCAAAACGGTGAAAGTCGCACCGAAAAGAGTGTCAGGACGAGTGGTAAAGACTGTGAATTCCTTGTCTGTTCCCTTAACTTTAAAAGTTACATTAGCACCAGTTGATTTACCAATCCAGTTACGTTGCATGTCCTTGATAGACTCTGGCCAATCAAGTTCATCTAAGTCATTAAGCAAGCGCTCCGCATAGGCCGTGATTTTGAGCATCCATTGGCGCATTGGTTTGCGGACAACTGGATAGCCTCCACGCTCAGAAGTTCCATCAGGAAGGACTTCTTCGTTGGCAATGGCTGTTCCCAACTCTTCAACCCAGTTTACTGGCACTTCCGCTTCATAGGCCAAGCCTTTTTCGTAAAGCTTAGTGAAGATCCATTGAGTCCACTTGTAGTAGTTTGGATCTGTTGTGTTGACTTCACGATCCCAGTCGTAAGAAAATCCAAGCGCATTGATTTGGCGTTTGAAGTTGGCAATGTTCTCAGCTGTAAATTCTGCTGGGTCATTACCTGTATCCATAGCATACTGTTCAGCTGGCAAACCAAAAGCATCCCAGCCCATTGGGTGAAGGACATTGTAGCCTTGCGCACGTTTGTAACGGCTGAGGATATCAGTTGCGGTATAGCCTTCTGGGTGTCCTACGTGCAGACCCGCTCCAGACGGATAAGGGAACATATCGAGAGCATAAAACTTCGGTTTTGATACATCTGTTCCTGTCTTAAATGTATGATGTTCTGCCCAGTAGCCCTGCCACTTAGGCTCAATTTCTTTATGATTGTAAAAACTCATGGTCTCTCTCCAATTTTGTGATGTTACTATTATACCATTTTTGAGGGAATTTGAAATGTGTTAAAAGAAAAAACTGTATACTGTATTTCATTAATTTTGATGACTCTGAATTGCTCTATCACTCACTTTTTTATCTTATTGTTATGCGGGAAATCAAAGAGCAAAACAAGAAGCTTATCTCTTATAACACAAAATACTAATTTTAGACCGAAGATACGACTGGAATGCTAATTAATGTATTTATAGTAAATAGCCGACAACCTATGTCGCTTTTTGATTTATGAAGAACGTCGGATTCAATACGAGGATCAATAAAAGACTACCATTTGGAAAACAGTAGTCCTTATTGTTTATTTTGAATTTACATAGGCGTCTACAGCGATGATAGCTTGAGCAACATCTGAAGACGAAATCTTAAACGGCATCTGATGGATTGTCTCACCCTCCATAGTTGCTTGTTTACCAACTTTTATTAAATCATCATATCCAACTTGATCTAAATGCATTTCTTTTAGAGTTGTTGGCATACCAATTTTTTTGTAAAACTCAATATACTTATCAAGTTCTTCTTTAGGTCTATTTTCCAATAATAGTTGTACCAAAGTTCCATAAGCTACTTTTTCACCATGTGTTAAATGATGAATGTCACCTGTCAATGCAGTAAAACCATTATGAATCGCATGCGCCGCAGCTAATCCTCCACTTTCAAAACCTAGGCCACTCAATAAAGTATTAGCTTCAACAATATTTTCTAATGCTGGTGTCACCACTTTAGCTTCACAAGCTGCCATAGCCTGTAAACCATCTGCAAACAGCGTTTCTTCACATTTCTTCGCAATTGCAATTCCAGCCAACGTTTGCTGTTGTCCCAACATAGTTTTTCCATTTGCCTGCATAACCGCACGCGCCTCAACCCAAGTTGCTAAACCATCTGCAATACCAGACGCTAATAAACGCTTAGGGGCTTGTGAAATAACTTTTGTATCAACCAAAACTAAATCTGGATTTTTAGAATAAAATAGATAATGATCAAATGCACCTTCATCTGTATAAATAACAGATAAAGCAGATACAGGTGCGTCGGTCGATGCAATTGTTGGAGCAATAATAACAGGCTTTTCAATCAAATCTGCAATAGCTTTTGCGCTATCAATCGTCTTTCCTCCACCAAGACCGATAATACTATCACAATTTTCTTTCTCAGCCAAGGCAACAACTCGATTGATTTCATTGTCAGAAGCTTCACCATTAAACTTGGCTAGAACAATATGGAAACCATACCTATGTAGGTAATCTTCAAATCGTTTTCCAACAATATCATAAACCAACTGATCGCATAATAGAATAGGACGATTCCCCAAATCCAATATTGATTTGGCATTTTCGAACAAGGCATTTTCCCCTTGAATATATCTCGAAGGACTAGCAAAAATTCTCATGTTTGTTTCCTTTCTACCTAAATGGAACGACTATGTTGAGTAACAAACCAGTCGTCAGAAAAATCATCAACCGCCTTTTGGATAGATGGCATGGCGAAAGCTGATTCAAAAACATCTGCTCCTGCTGTAACAGCATGCGCACCTGCAGCTAAAGCATTATTTACTTGTGCTACATTTTTAAAGGATGCAGCTAAAATCTTACTAGGAGAGTTCTGTCTATCAATAGCAAGAGCTAATTGACGAATGACAGAATTTGAATCAATGTTCAGATTTTCCATTCTATTATAATATGGAGCTAGGTAATCCGCTCCTGCTTCGATAGCTAATAATCCCTGAATAACTGTATAAATAGCTGTTGCAGTGATATGGTAGCCCTCTTTTTTTAGCACCTTTATTGCACGTAATCCAGCCGGAGTAACAGGTACTTTGATAAATATATCATCTCCTGCTTGTCTCCGAATTTCATGAGCATCCTTTAAGATGCCTTCAAAATCTTGAGAAATCACCTGAACATGAATAGAGGGTGCAGAGCCAATCAATTCTCTTACATCTTTGATTCGTTCAAAAAAATTAATAGAACCCTCTCTTTTGGCAATAGTGGGATTTGAAGTTACCCCAGCTAGCGGTAAAATTTCAGACCACTTTTTAATCTCATCTAAATTTAATGTGTCAAGCATAAATTCCATAAAAAGAACCTCTTTATTTTACAAAGTATGCTCAGTACGTCCTATAATATCATCTTGGGTTGCCTTAGAAAGAACATTGAAGAATGCAGAGTATCCTGCAACACGAACAATTAAATCTCTGTGTTTTTCAGGATGTTTCTGAGCGTCAATCAACGTCTCTCTGGAAACAACATTGTATTGAATATGGTACCCATGTAAACGATTAAAGAATGTTCGTAACAAAGCAATTAGTTTTAATTTATCTTCTTCTTTGGCTAACGTTTGAGGATTTACTTTCTGATTTAAGAGAACCCCACCTACGATTTCATCTGTTGGTAATTTTGAAACAGATTTTAAAACAGATGTAGGGCCGTGTTGATCCATATTATGTGATGGTGAACAACCCTCTGCTAACGGTGTACCCGCGTTGCGTCCATCTGGAGTTGCTAATGTTCCACGTCCCTGACCTACGTTGGCTGAGATAGAAGATGTTCCTGAATAACGAATTCCGCCAATAGGTCCTCTTCCATAACGTGTATTAGGATATTTAGCAATTTCATCAACATAAATGTCATAAGCAGCAGTAACCAATTTGTCAGCATAATCATCATCATTACCGTACTTAGGTGCATCATGAATCAACATTTCTTGAATGACCTTACCTTCTTCTCCGGCATAATCTGTTTCCAATGCATGCCAAAGCTGACTTGGGCTTATACGTTCTTCCTCAAATACCAATTTTTTAATTGCAGCTAATGAATCCGACAAATTTGCAATTCCAACTTGCAAACCTGATATATAATCATATACTGCTCCACCTTCTTTAAGGTGTTTTCCACGACCAATACAATCATCAGTCAATGCTGAACATAGAATATCAGGAACTTCTCGTTCCAATGATAAATCAATAGAATTTTCAACAATAACACTCATTCGTGTCAAATATCTTAGTGTTTTATCCCAAGCATTTTCTAATTCAGAAAAGTTCTTCATATCCTTAAAATGACCAAAGCTTGGTGCAAACCGTTTACCCGAAGCCGGATCAATTCCATCATTCATCGTGATAAGTAGAACCTTAGGGAAGTTCATATAACTCATACCTGTGCAACGATATCCCCATTTTCCTGGAACTGCCGTTTCAACACATCCAATGGCACTGTAGTCATAAGCATCATCTTCCATTACTCCTTTTGCAATAAAAGAAGGAATAATAATCTCATCATTATTAAATGCAGGCATACCAAAACCAAGTTTCATCACCTCAATACACTCATTCATGAAACGAGCATCTAAACCTGCATGGTAACGTACAGTTAGATTAGGTTGCGGTAGATGAGTTTGTGCAACTGATTTTAATACCAAATAAGATAATGGGTTAACAGCATCCTTCTTATCTCGAGTCTGTCCACCAATTGTAACATTTTGATATAAAGGACTTCCTGCTGAAGAAAATGTATGTGCTTGACTGCGAACCTTATTAATTGTAATTGTCTTAATCCAAAGATTTGTCAGACGTTCAACAATGCTATCTTCTGTTTCTTTACCACTTTCTAAATCAGCCTTCATATATGGATACATATATTGATCAAAACGGCCGTATGAAAGAGAGTGACCATTAGATTCAATTTGTAAAATACATTGAATAAACCAGACTGATTGAATAGCTTCTGCAAAAGTAGTTGCCGGTTCATATGGGACTCGAGAGCAAATATCTGCAATCTCAAGTAATTCTTTCTTACGTTTAGGATTTGCATTTTCGGCTAAACTTTTAGCAAGATCAACAAAGCGATTTGCATATACTTTAATAGCATCGATTACGATAAATATAGAGTCATAAAAATGATATTTATCAATACTTGCTGGATCTGTTAAATCTAGAGCTGCTTTCGCTTTACGAGCCCGCTCTTCAAAACCTCTTAAACCAAATTGCAACAGCTTCTGATAGTTAACTGCTAAGTGAGCATCTCCAGAATTCATCTTACCTTCCATACCGAAGAATCCTGTTTCCATATAAACAGACACTTCTTCAGGTAACAAGGCACCAGCTCTAGCACGTAAATTATTATTTTCCCAAAACGGAGCAATACTTCTAAGTTGTTCTTTTGTTTCTTCTGTAATATAGAAAACATCTCCATCACGCTTTTCAAAAAGATCCAACTCATTGAGAACAAATTCTAGCGTATATTCTGGAAAAATAGGAGCATCTTTATTGGAAGAAGCTTGATTTCCCGCAATCATAGATTCTTCTTCGATATAGATAGTCATATTTTCCAAAATTTCTTTCAGCATATAGGCGCGTTTTAGGACATTAGGTTGTTCCTTATATCGATCATAAGCGCGTGTTGCTAAAACTGCTCTCTCAGCATCAATATAAGGTTTTTTATTTAAAACATCTTCTCGATATTTGTTCATCCTTTCAGTAAGGCTGCCAAAATATTCTGTCTTGATTGTTGTTCTTGCTACTTCTGTATTTACCATCGTAAGCACCTTTCTTTCGAAAATATTTTTGTTTCTTTCGAAAATATAATACCTGGTTTTTTAGAAAATTTCAAGCTTTTAACTAGAAAAACTTTAACTCCCTAATTTTTAGCACAAATGTGTGAGTTTAACAGTAACACACAAATGCCTCTAAGATTGTTTGATTTCATTTTGGTAAGCTAAACGATCTTGTATCTTAAAGAATGGAAAGTAAACCACTGTAGACATCGCCAATACTAATAACTGAGTCACAACACCTTGCCATCCACCAACCATAAATCCTGATAGAATAGCTGGGGTACTCCAAGGTAATGTAACTCCTGAAAATGGCTGCATGAAACCTGTTGCAATAGCTCCATATACTATAACAGCTGCAAGTACAGGAACAAGAATGAAAGGTACAAACATAACTGGATTCATGACAATCGGAAATCCAAATACAACTGGCTCATTTACGTTAAATATTGCTGGAAAAGCTGCTACTTTCCCTAACGCTTGGTACTGTTTCGATTTTGATGCAAAAAGCATCGCAACTACAAGTCCAAACGTAATCCCTGAACCAGATAGAATTAAAAATGAATCTAAAAATTGTTGAGTAACAATATGTGCACCATTTTCTAATGATAGATTACCAGAGGCTAACATAGCTTTATTAGCATCAAGATTAGATAAAAGCAGAGCTGTCACTACTCCATTTACTACCGATTGTCCATGAACACCAAACCACCACAAAAATGATATAAAGAATGCAATTCCAATTGCACCATACAAAGATCCAGTTAAACCTTGCAATGGAACTTGAATAACAGAATAAATCATTTCAATAAATGTTCCGCCATTAGTCAATGACTTCGCTAAAATATATACAATCATAGAAGATAAGAAAATTACAAATGCTGGAATCATTGCTTCAAACTGTTTGGCAATAGCTTGTGGAACTTGTTCTGGCATCTTAATAACAATTTTTCTCTTTATAAAGAAGGTATAAATACTTCCTACTACCAAACCTATAATGATAGCACCGATAATTCCTTGACCTCCAAACCAAACTTTACTAATAGCGTCCCCAATCGCCTCACCTTGTTTAGGGATATAAGATGATCTTAGCAAAATAAAGAATGCAGATACAGAAAGAACCCCAGCTGGCAATGCCTCTACTCCGCTATTCTTAGCATAAGAATAGGCAATTGAAAAACAAGAAATTAGACCCATAATAGCAAAAGTTCCTGAATAGACTTGCATAAAAGGCTCTGTCCAGTCTGCCCCAAATACACTAGCAATACTTTGATTCAATCCTTCAAAGGGTAATTGCCCCATAATTAAGAACAAACTCCCAACTACTGTCAATGGCAAAATTGCTAACATACCATCTTTTAGAGCTATAATACCACGCATATTCACAAACTTCATCATAGGTGCAATGATTTTTTGAACATCCATCTTTGCCATAATAAATCTCCTTTTCTTACCCACTAATCAAAGATAGGGCCAAATCTAATACTTTTTTCCCATCTAACATACCATAGTCCATCATCGGAATAACAGCTATCGGAACATCACACTTATCACAAATTTCTTTTGATTTATCTAATGTATAAGCAACTTGAGGCCCCAACAGTGCAACATCTATATTTGGGGCATAATCCGCTAATTTAGACTGAGAAAACGCCTCTATTTCTGCCTCAACTCCACTAGATTGCGCTGCAATTTTCATATTATTTACAAGCATACCAGTAGAAAATCCTGCTGCACAAAACAAACCAATCTTCACCATTATATTTTCCTCCTCTATGTTAATACTCTAGTATTATTTTTTATGAAGTTCTTTTCTCAAACTAATAATTTCTTTGATTAAATTAATCTCCGTCATACTAGTCATGAGATGATCTTGTGAATGAACAAAGAGAGCTGTAATTTCTGTCTTTGTACCAGACGCTTCCTGTGCCAAGAATTTTGTTTGTAGATTATGGGCTTCTAATAAGGCTGCATCAGCTAACTGGACTTCTTCTTCACATCGTTCACATGTACCGTTTTTTATGTAATCTAATGCTTTATAAATATGTTGTTTCGCATCGCCAGCATATAAAATTAAACCCATGATAATTTGATCTGGAACAATAATTTCCATAAATTCCTCCTCATTTCACTATGTAAAAAGCTTTTTTCATTTGAAATTTTAAAATTTTCTTTTGTAACTATAGAATACAACTACATAAGAAACTTGTCAATCCAAAAATCAACAAATAAACAATTTTTATTTATATAAGCACAAATGTGCAATTAACTAAAAAGAAAAACGATAAACTGAATCAGTCTATCATTTTCACTCGCATAAAATATTTCGAAAAGTCAGATCCCCATCTTCTTCCAAAACTTTTAAAATTGTATTTTTATCTGTAATCAAATGATTTACTAGATTAGCACGCAAGACAGAAAGAATCGCAGATACTTTCGTATCACCGTAAGCAACAGCTAAACTTTGAGGAATATTTTTTAAATCTTCCAAAGAGATGGCTATCGTTCTTTCCTGTAAGTTCTCATAAACTTCTTTACCTTTTGAATCAAAGAATCGACAACAAATTTCCCCTACAGTTTTAACTTTTGTCAATTCTTTAAAGTCATCCTCTGTAAGCATGTCTAACCATTGATGTTTTCCTTTATTACTAAAATCACCAATCCCAACCACAGCTATATCTAAATCTTTCCAACTATTTTTCAAATCTTCAAAATATCTTGATTGCAAAATACCATCTGCTAACAATTTATTTTCTTGCACAATTGTTGCATTCATAAATGTACACTCTCCATGAAATTTTCTAGACATTTCATAAATTAGTGTATTCACATGGTATTTAGCGTGTATGTGACTAGGACCACCTGCTAGAGGATAGAAGTGAACATTTCGGACACTTTTGCTGTGGATTAGATCTACTAAATTACTTAAACTTTTCCCCCAAGAAAAACCAATTTTCATATTATCATCAATTAAATTCCTAAGGACACCTGCTGCAACTTGAGAAATTCTTTCAGATAAAATTGTTGGATTATCATCAAATTCATTTGGAATAATTTCTAAACTTTCCAGACCATATTTTTCTTTTACATAATTTTCCAACTTAAACATATTGGTATCAAAATTCTCTATTTCAATTTTAACAATTCCTGCATTCCTTGCTTCTGTTAACATTCTACTAATAGAGGTTCTATAAATTCCTAATTTTGCCGCTATTTGTGACTGATTTAAGTTTTCAATATAATACAGATAAGCAATTTTAGAGAGCAGTTTATTCCTATCTTGATTCATACACTTAACCTCTTACGAAACTACCTTAACCATTATCCCAGCATTTTCTAATGTAGCTATATTTTGTTTAGAAAGTTTTTCGTCTGTTATTACTTCATAGACTTGACTTAAAGCAAATCTTCTTACTGTACCCCTTTTATCAAATTTACTTGAGTCAGTTAGCACAATGACTTTATCCGACGCTGCTGAAATATATTGAACTACCTCACTGCGCATTAAATCTTTTCCTGTAAAGCCCATCTCTTTATCGTAGCCATCTGTCCCAACAAAAGCTTGACGCACATGAAAAGTCTGTATCATTTCTTTTAATAAAGGTCCTACGGTAACCTGTGAATCTTTCTGAAACTCTCCACCAAGAACAATAACACGACATGAATCATAACCTCTTACAAAATTTGCTATAAAAAATGAATTTGTTACAATAGTGACATTTCTTTTTTGCTTGCAAATTTCCTCAGCAAGTAAAGCACAGGTTGAACCAGATTCTATCATTATTGTTTCATTATCTGATACCAATTTTACTGCTTCTTGAACAATTTTTCTCTTAATTTCATAATTAATTGACAAGCGTACATTTAAGTCATCTCCACTATTTAACACAGCATATCCATGCTCTCTGTGTAATAAGCCTTTTGACTCTAATTTATCTAAATCTTTTCTAATCGTTACTTTCGATACATTTAATTTTTCCGATAATGTATTAACATCAATCTTTTCATATTCTGATACTAATTTAATAATTTGTTCCAATCTTTTCATTTTACACCTCCGTTTTATTCTACCAAAATAAAAAGCAAAAAACAACAAATTAAACTTTCGTTCGTAATTGTTTTTCTTTCGTTTTTGTGATAGGATAGAATTATAAAGAGGAGGAACTCTTATGGAAATATCTAAAGGAATTATTTTTAATATTCAACACTTTTCAATTCATGACGGTCCGGGTATTCGTACAACTGTTTTTTTAAAAGGATGTCCTCTGCGCTGTCCATGGTGTTCTAATCCTGAATCTCAAAGAATGAAACCTGAAAAAATGAAAGATGCTCAACGAGAGAAATTCACTTTAGTAGGTGAAGAAAAAACTGTAGAAGAAATTATTACAGAGGTATTAAAAGATAAAGAATTTTACGAAGAATCCGGTGGAGGTTTAACTTTATCAGGAGGTGAAATATTTGCTCAGTTTGAATTTGCTAAAGCCATCTTAAAGTCAGCTA
The DNA here is from genome assembly GCF_038148955.1 of Streptococcus pseudopneumoniae. Lineage (GTDB taxonomy): Bacteria > Bacillota > Bacilli > Lactobacillales > Streptococcaceae > Streptococcus > Streptococcus pseudopneumoniae_T. The sequence continues at coordinate 27,058 of NZ_JBBJZY010000011.1, read as the reverse complement.
AAGAACATCACATACACACTGCCATTGAAACCACTGCCTTTGTTGATCATGAAAAATTTGTTGATTTAATCCAATATGTGGATTTTATCTACACAGACCTAAAACATTATAATTCTATAAAACATAAAAAAGTGACTGGGGTTTTTAATCAAATGATTATTAAAAACATTCATTATGCTTTTTCTCAACATAAAACTATCGTTTTAAGAATCCCGGTTATTCCTGATTTTAACAATAGTTTAGAGGATGCAGAAGAATTCGCTACTCTATTTAACTCATTAAATATCGACCAAGTTCAACTACTCCCTTTTCATCAATTTGGTGAAAACAAATATCGTTTATTAAATCGGAAATATGAAATGGATGGAGTCAACGCACTTCATCCCGAAGATCTTATTGATTATCAAAAGGTATTTCTGAACCATCATATTAATTGTTATTTCTAGTTTATTTCCTTGAAATGCTTTAGCTATTTGCAGACAACAAGCATCTATAATACATACTTAACATTTCAAAAGGTTTAGCTAAAAAATTTTAGCCAAACCTTTTCTATTTTACCTTGCTCTAAAATTTTTAAACTGCTATACTTATAACAGAAAACCCTTCCAAGGAGGTAGCAGATGTCTCATTCCTTTAAAAAATCTCTCCAAAAAGAAATTCTCCATAGAAGCTCTATCGCAGCCTTTATGACCTCTCTTTTACTACTCATTTTACTTTTTGGTTTTTCCTATTTTTTACAAAAGCAACAACTCTCCAAAGATACGAGACAGATTGTCAAACAGGTTCAAGAGATGAAAGAAGCCAATAATGAGCTCCTGACTACTATGAACCATAAAATGATTCCTGGATTTTTGGAGGGCAAACACACAGAGAGAGAAGTCTTTAGCTTATTTTACGAGACAAAAGCTAGATTGAAGCTTAGTTCTGACCTCATTATTCTAAACGATACAGGTGAATTACTATTTAGTACCAATCGAAATCATCAAGAAAGTATTTTATCTCCCTACTATCTAAAACTGCTCATTCAAAATCCTTCTCAAGAAAAAGTGACAGAAAAAATTGCACTCTCTTCAGATAAGAGACATTATACACTCTTTATAAAGCCACTAATTCAAAACCAACGAGTTAAGGCCTATACTATTGCTTTCGTAAATGAGAATGATTTCATCTCCAGCTTCCCAATGATCAATTCCAAATACATCATTACCGATAGCTTTGGAAATATGTTTTCCAACAATACAAATCAGTTTACTCGTTCCACTCTTGAAAAATTGGATGAAAAACTCCTACACTCTCGCACCCACTGGTATGCGAATGAACCGCTTATTGTTCAAAAAGAAAAAGTCGGTGCTATTTTTTCAATCTATACTTTTCAATCCTTCTTTCCCATTCCTAGCTTACTTGGTCTAGCCTCCATTCTCACCTTGTGTATATTCTTCCTCTACTTCTGGCAAGCAAGACGAATTGCTCATAAGATTGCCACACACAATGCTGTTCCTATTGAAAGTTTGGTTTACCAACTTCAAGAAATTCCTAAACAAGCAGAAAAAAGGCTTTCTCTACAAACAGGTGATGAGTTTGAGTTTATGGCAGAAAAAATCAACAATATGTTGTACGAACTAGATCAACTTCATCAAAAAATGTTGACCATAGAAAAAGAAAAGTGGATTTTTGAAAGAAAAATGCTGGAAGCTCAGTTCAATCCTCATTTTCTCTACAATACACTTGAGACGATTAAAATCACTTCTTTAATGGATGCAAATCTCACACAAGACCTAATTCAAAATCTCACGCGCATTCTTCGCTACAGTATCACGGATTTAGAAAAAGAAACAACCATTTGCCAAGATTTAAAGATCATAGAGGATTACCTGATGATTCATAAGATTCGTTTCGAGCACTTTTCCTATGATATTGTCTGCCCAGAAACTGTCGATAATCAGCCTATTCCTAAACTTTTCTTACTTCCTCTAGTAGAAAATGCTATAAAATATGGGATGCAATACCGTATTGATCTTCATATTGATATCCAAATTACCTTGGAAGCAGATTCTCTGACTTTTTTAGTCAAGGATAATGCCGGAGGGCTCACAAAACAAGAGCGACTCGCTATTTTAGACTCTTTAGAAAGCCCTCATACCCAGCATGGCATCGTGAACAGCTACAAACGATTGAGCAATTTCTTTTCTGATGTCCAGCTAGATTTAGGAGTCAATCGCCAAGGAGAAACTTGGGTCAAATTTATAACGAAAGGACTAACTCATGTTTAAACTCATTATCGTAGAAGACGAACACCTCATCCGAAAATGGCTAGAGATTGCCGTAGACTACTCTGCCTTGGGTATCCAAGTCGTAGGAACTGCCAGTCACGGTCAAGAGGGAATGAAACTCATCCAAGAAAAAGAACCTCATATTGTCTTAACAGACATCACAATGCCAATTATGGATGCTTTTATGATGTTCGAAGCCACTCGTACCCTTTCCTATGAAAAAGTTATCTTATCAGGTTATAACGATTTTCAAAATGCCAAAAAAGCCATGCAATATGGAGCAGTTGATTTCTTATCCAAGCCAATTGATACCAAGGAATTGACAGAATGTCTTCAAAACATTGTTTTGCGATTACAAGGTAGCACCTATCAAGAAACTCCTTTTTTAGAAGAATATCAAACTTTACTCACCTCTATCCAACAGGTTGATACACAAAACCAAATCATTCAACAAATTATTTCCTTTGTCCACAAGCATTATGCAGAGCATTTTACGATTGCGACTATTGCTGAAGCTTTAAGCTATAGCGAAAGCTATCTATATAAAGTTATCAAAGAAGACTTCCCCATGACGCTAAATGAATATATCTTACAATATCGCCTGAAACAAGCTATAGATAAGATGGCTGAATCTCCCAACTCCCCTCTAAGCGACATTTCTGACCAAGTTGGATTTTCAGACTATAAATATTTTGCCAAAGTATTTAAAAAGTATCTCCATATTTCCCCAAAGGAATTGAAATCACTCGGAAGAATAGTAAAATAAGCTATTCTTCTTTTTGTAGAGAATTTTACTCTAATAGAATAGAATTATCGGTTTTAAAAACGCTTACATTGTTTTAAAATAAACTTAAATAACACAACGGAGGTATCCATCATGAAAAAGAAATGGATGTATTATGCTGCTTGCGGACTAGCTCTTTTTGGTCTTGCTGCTTGTTCTTCTAATGAATCTGCCGATGGCGGTTCATCTGATAAAGGAGACGGCGGTTCGCTAGTCGTTTATTCACCAAACTCAGAGGGCTTAATCGGAGCAACTATTCCTGCCTTTGAAGAAAAATATGGTATCAAAGTAGAACTGATTCAAGCTGGTACTGGAGAACTTTTCAAAAAACTAGAGTCAGAAAAAGAAGCTCCTGTAGCTGATGTCATCTTTGGTGGTTCTTATACACAATATGCTACCCACGGAGAACTCTTTGAAAACTATACTTCAAAAGAAAATGATAATGTTATCAAAGAATATCAAAACACAACTGGCTACTCTACACCTTATACACTAGATGGTAGTGTTTTAATCGTCAATCCTGATTTAACGAAAGGCATGAACATCGAAGGATATAGCGACCTTCTCAAACCTGAACTAAAAGGAAAAATCGCAACTGCTGACCCAGCAAACTCTTCTAGCGCCTTTGCTCAATTAACAAATATGCTACAAGCTCAAGGTGGTTACAAAGACGATAAAGCTTGGTCTTATGTAAAAGATCTCTTCACACTTATTGATGGTAAAATCGGTTCAAGCTCATCTGGTGTCTATAAAGCAGTCGCTGACGGAGAAATGGCTGTCGGTCTCTCTTATGAAGATCCAGCAGTTAAACTCTTAAATGACGGAGCTAATATCAAGGTAGTCTATCCAAAAGAAGGAACCGTCTTCCTACCTGCTAGTGCTGCTATCGTTAAAAAAGCTAAAAATATGGAAAATGCCAAGAAATTTATCGATTTTATTATCTCTCAAGAAGTACAAGATACACTTGGTACAACCACTACTAATCGTCCTGTTCGTAAAAATGCTAAAACAAGCGAAAACATGAAACCAATTGACAAAATCAAAACACTCACTGAAGATTATGATTATGTCATCAAGAATAAATCAGATATCGTTAAGAAATACAACGAAGTCTTTACAGATATCCAATCTAAACAGTAAAAGAGGTTCACTATGAGTGAGATCAAAATTATTAACGCCAAAAAAATCTACCACGATGTCCCTGTTATTGAGAATTTGAACATTACAATTCCAAAAGGAAGTCTCTTTACCCTTCTTGGGCCTTCAGGTTGTGGGAAAACGACTCTTCTTCGTATGATTGCAGGTTTCAACAGTATCGAAGGCGGAGAATTTTACTTCGATGATACAAAAATCAATAATATGGAACCCAGCAAACGCAATATTGGCATGGTTTTCCAAAACTACGCTATTTTCCCACATTTGACTGTCCGAGACAATGTTGCTTTTGGTCTTAAGCAAAAGAAGGTTCCAAAAGAAGAATTGATTCAACAGACCAACAAGTATCTTGAACTCATGCAAATTGCTCAATATGCGGATCGGAAGCCCGATAAACTCAGTGGTGGACAACAACAACGTGTCGCCTTGGCACGTGCTTTAGCGGTTAATCCAAGTGTTCTCCTCATGGACGAGCCCCTTAGTAACCTGGATGCCAAACTTCGCTTGGATATGCGTCAAGCCATTCGAGAAATCCAACACGAAGTAGGAATTACAACTGTTTATGTAACCCACGACCAAGAAGAAGCTATGGCTATTTCAGACCAAATTGCTGTTATGAAAGATGGGGTGATTCAACAAATCGGCCGACCAAAAGAACTCTATCATAAACCAGCTAATGAGTTTGTAGCAACCTTTATCGGACGCACAAATATTATCCCTGCCAATCTTGAAAAACGAAGCGACGGCGCTTATATCGTCTTTTCAGATGGCTATGCTCTTCGAATGCCAGCTCTTGATCAGGCTGAGGAACAAGCTATTCATGTAAGCATTCGTCCAGAAGAGTTTATCAAAGATGAATCTGGAGATATTGAAGGAACTATTAGTGATAGCGTCTATCTTGGACTAAATACGGAGTATTTCATTGAAACAGGCTTTGCCTCAAAAATTCAAGTTAGCGAAGAATCAACTTTTGAAGAAGATCTACAAAAAGGCGATCGTATTCGTCTACGAATCAATACTCAAAAATTAAACGTCTTTTCTGCAGATGGTTCCCAAAACCTGATAAAAGGAGTCAACCATGGAACGTAAAAAACTAAATATTTGGACAGCCTCCTCTTTCTTCATCTTTCTTACCTATCTTGTCTTTCTCGTTTATCCTATCGTTACCGTGCTCAAGCAAGCACTCATACATGAAGGACAAGTTTCACTAGCTAATTTTGTCACTTTCTTTAGTAAAGCCTACTACTCTGAGACACTCGTCAATAGTTTCAAGGTTTCCATTACCGCTACTGTCACCTCCTTGGTCGTAGGAACCTTATTAGCTTATCTCTTTTCCATGTATGATTTCAAGGGAAAGAAATTTCTACAAATATTGATTATCATTGCTTCCATGTCAGCTCCTTTCGTGGGAGCCTACTCCTGGATTCTCTTGCTGGGACGAAATGGGGTCATTACTAAATTCCTGACAAATACCCTTCATCTTCCAGCTATCGATATTTATGGATTCAAAGGAATTGTACTTGTCTTTACACTGCAACTATTCCCACTGGTATTTCTATACGTTGCTGGGACAATGAAGAGTATTGACAATTCTCTACTTGAAGCCGCTGAAAGTATGGGGTCCTTCGGATTTAAGCGTATCGTAACGGTTGTTTTACCTCTCTTAGTTCCAACCTTACTAGCTGCTGCCCTACTTGTATTTATGAGAGCATTCTCAGACTTTGGAACCCCTATGTTGATTGGTGAAGGATATCGGACTTTCCCCGTCTTGATTTATACTCAATTTATTAGCGAGGTTGGAGGAAATTCTGCTTTTGCATCTGCTTTAGCCATTATGGCGATTATCATTGCCTTGGCAATTTTCCTTATCCAAAAATACATTTCAAACCGCTACAGTTTCAGTATGAATTCGCTCCATCCAATCGAGCCTAAAAAAACTACAAAAGGAAAAATAGCTGCCATTTATGCAACAGTCTACGGAATTATCTTGTTCTCTGTTCTACCTCAAGTCTACTTGATTTATACTTCTTTCCTAAAAACATCAGGTATGGTATTTGTTAAAGGTTATTCTCTAAACAGTTACAAGGTAGCTTTCAATCGTATGGGATCTGCTATTTTCAATACCATTCGTATCCCTTTGATTGCCTTAGTTCTAGTTGTCCTATTTGCAACATTTATCTCCTACCTAGCCGTTAGAAAACGGAATTTGTTTACAAACTTAATTGACAGCCTCAGTATGGTCCCTTATATTGTACCAGGAACCGTTCTAGGGATTGCCTTCATTTCTTCCTTCAATACTGGTCTATTTGGAAGTGGATTTCTTATGATTACAGGAACTGCTTTCATCTTGATTATGTCCCTATCTGTCAGAAGATTGCCTTATACTATTCGCTCATCTGTTGCTAGTTTGCAACAAATAGCCCCAAGTATTGAAGAAGCCGCGGAAAGCTTAGGAAGTAGTCGTCTCAATACCTTTGCCAAGATTACAACTCCAATGATGCTATCTGGTATTATTTCTGGAGCCATCCTATCTTGGGTCACAATGATTTCAGAACTCTCTACTTCTATCCTCCTCTACAATGTCAAAACAAGAACAATGACTGTAGCCATTTATACAGAGGTTCTCAGAGGGAATTATGGTGTAGCCGCAGCCTTGTCAACTATCTTGACTATTCTAACAGTAGGTTCCTTGCTCTTATTTATGAAAATCTCTAAAAGCAACAGCATTACACTTTAGTTTCCCCCATCAAAAACAGCCGAAAGGATTACCCTCGGCTGTTTTTTCTTATCTTGATATTCCTATCAAATTCTTATACTCAATGAAAATCAAAGAGCAAACTAGGAAACTAGCCGCAGGTTGCTCAAAGCACTGCTTTGAGGTTGTGGATAGAACTGACGAAGTCAGTAACCATATCTACGACAAGACGACGTTGACGCGGTTTGAAGAGATTTTCGAAGAGTATTAAATAGAGGCTTCCTCCATCTTCTCCCGTCCTAGTTCTCGGTAACTACGGTCACCGACAACTTCTACGCTAAACCGGCCGTCCTCATATTCAAGGATCGTCACGCTACCATTATCGAGACCATGTGGATGCATACCATTGATCAGATAAACAATGGTTCCAATGGTCATTCCGTGGCTGACGACAAGGGCATTGCCCCCACCTTGTTCTTCCATTTCTTTAGCAATCGCTTCAAAGCCCTCCTTGATTCGGCCACTGAGTTTTTCCCAGCCTTCAGCCCAACCAGCTGTATCAACCTCCACCAAGCCCTCAGCCAGTTCAGCATAAGACAATTGGTGAACGTGGTCCACATTAAAGATACGAGGAATAATGCCCATGAAAAGATCACCATCGTAGGCTCCATCAAAACTACCGAAACACCATTCTCTGATCCGCTTGTCCATGCGATAAGGGATTTTCTCCTGCAAGCCAAGTTCGTCAAGTATGATTCCCATAGTCTGAATGGTGCGACCAGAATCACTGGAATAAGCGCGCTCAAACTGTAGACCAGATTCTCGCAAACCGATTCCTAATTCTTGAATCCCTCGCTCACCTTCAGCTGTTAAGGGAGTATCGCTCCAACCTTGCGCACGACCAATCGTGTTAAACATGGTCTTGCCATGACGTACCAAATACAATCGTACTTTTACCATTTTCCGTCCTCCGTTTGCTTCTATTATATCATGGATGATAAAACAAAAGCCACCCATACAGGCGACTTTTGCAGGAGATTATTATGAAAAAGTTTAGGAGTTCATTAAATAAAGATATTAGATGAAAATCAAATTCAAACTAAATCGGTGTTATCTGTTTCAAATAATATTAGGAGGTCTTTATTTAATGGTTATAGTATACACGTCTAACCTTAAATAGAACTTAAAATTTCTCCTATTTTCTTAATTTTTAAAACTATGAATTGGTGCTGGGATTTGTCCTCCACGAGAGATGAAATCGACAGACGAAGCCCTATTGACCTTCATAACAGGCGCAGTTCCTAATAGGCCACCAAACTCAATCATATCGCCTTCTTTTCCTTTTGGAATGATACGAACAGCTGTTGTTTTCATGTTAATAACACCAATTGCTGCCTCATCCGCAATCATGGCAGCAATGGTTTCAGCAGGCGTATCTTCTGGGATGGCAATCATATCCAAACCAACAGAACAGATAGCCGTCATGGCTTCTAGTTTTTCCAAATTAAGAGAGCCATTTTGCACTGCAGCAATCATTCCCTCATCCTCAGAAACAGGGATAAAGGCACCAGACAAACCTCCGACTTGGTTGCAGGCCATCACTCCGCCCTTCTTAACTTGGTCATTCAAGAGAGCCAAGGCAGCCGTCGTTCCATGCGTTCCAACTGTTTCCAGCCCCATTTCCTCAAGGACACGTGCAACAGAATCTCCAACCGCAGGAGTTGGCGCCAAACTCAAGTCCACAATACCAAACTCCACACCCAGTCTCTCACTGGCCAACTGACCAACCAATTGACCGATACGAGTGATTTTAAAGGCAGTTTTCTTAACTGTTTCTGCTACTACATCAAAGCTCTGTCCACGAACTTTTTCCAAGGCACGCTTGACCACGCCAGGACCAGAAACTCCGACATTGATGATAACATCTGCTTCCCCAACACCATGGAAGGCACCAGCCATAAATGGATTGTCCTCAACAGCATTAGCGAACACAACCAACTTGGCCGCTCCCATATCTGATAGATTAGCCGTTTCCTTGATAACTCGTCCCATATCCGCCACAGCCGTCATATTGATACCAGACTTTGTTGAGCCGATATTGACTGACGAGCAGACCTTGTCCGTTTCAGCCAAAGCACGAGGAATAGAATTGATGAGAATCTCATCTCCCTTTTGGTACCCCTTTTGTACCAAGGCAGAGAAACCACCAATAAAATCCACACCGATTTCTTTCGCAGCCTTATCAAGCGCTTTTGCCAGAACTACATAGTCTGTCGCATCTGTCGCTGCTCCAATCAAAGAAATAGGTGTCACCGATACACGCTTATTAACGATTGGAATTCCCAACTCAGCTGCAATTTCATCACCAACAGCCACTAAATTAGCCGCCTTGATCGTTATCTTTTGATAAATTTTCTCCGCAGCACGATTGATATCTGGATCGATACAGTCTAAAAGGGAAATCCCCATGGTAATGGTTCTAATATCGAAGTTTTGCTCCTCAATCATGGCAATGGTTTCAGTAACTTGTCTAATATCCATGTGCACCTCCTAGATATTATACATAGCTTCGAAAATCGCTGCACTCTGAATGTTGATTTTCACATTTAAAATTTGCCCAAAAGTTTCAAACTCATTTCTCAGATAAGTAAAATCTTGCTTTTTATCACTAGAGACGACAGCCATCATCGTGAAATATTCATCTAAGACAGTTTGAGAAATATCGTCTATGTTCAAACCCAATTCTGCAATTTTACCAGAAACACCTGCAACAATTCCAGATTTATCTTTACCAACAACAGTTATAATCGCTTTCATAAGCAAACTCCAATTCTTCTTAAAATAAGAAACCTGAACATTAAACAGGATTCTTTTCAAATAGTATAGCATAATTCTAACGAAAATACTCAAAAACGCCTGCTTACGAAGTTGTTCTTAAGCAAAAAACAATTTCGTAAACAAGCGTCTACTATCCCAACTTATGATGAGTGTTCCCGCTAGGACCGAAATCCTAGCGGTAGACCAGAGCTAGACTAAGAGCACAAGACTCCATCATCATAACACTCAACAAAATTGATGATTTTATACTAATTCGATGATCGCCATTGGCGCTGCATCACCACGACGTGGTTCAGTTTTAAGGATACGAGTGTATCCACCGTTACGTTCAGCATAACGAGGTGCGATTTCTGAGAATAATTTTTGAAGTGCTGTAGTAGAAGTGTACTTATCAGTTGCTTCATCATAGTTTTCAGATGCGATTTCATTACGTACGAAAGCAGCTGCTTGACGACGTGCATGCAAATCACCACGTTTACCTAGAGTAATCATTTTTTCAACAGTTTTACGGATTTCTTTAGCACGAGCTTCAGTTGTCACGATTGATTCGTTGATCAAAAGGTCCGTTGTCAAATCGCGAAGCATTGCTTTACGTTGTGAGCTAGTGCGTCCTAGTTTACGGTAAGCCATGTATTCCTCCTTTATTTATCTTTTAATCCAAGACCCAAATCAATGAGTTTGAGTTTCACTTCTTCCAAACTCTTGCGTCCAAGATTTCGTACTTTCATCATCTCTGCTTCAGATTTTTCTGTCAAATCATGCACAGTATTGATACCGGCACGTTTCAAACAGTTGTATGAACGCACAGACAAGTCCAGTTCCTCAATCGTACGATCCAAAATACGGTCGTCAGATTCAGTGTCAGCTTCTTTCATCACTTCAGTTGACTTAGCAATCTCAGTAAGATTTGTAAACAAATCAAGATGTTCTGTCAAAATACGTGCTGAAAGCCCTAAAGCATCTTCTGGAATAATTGTTCCATTTGTCAAGATTTCAAGGGTTAATTTGTCAAATCCATCATTGCTACCTACACGAGCAGGTTCCACTTGATAGTTGACTTTTGTAACTGGTGTATAAATAGAATCTACAGCAAGTGTTCCAACTGGTGCATTATCCTTTTTATTTTCATCAGCAGGTACATATCCACGACCACTGTTAACAGTCATAGTCGCTTTTAGAGAAGAACCTTCACCGATTGTAAAGAGATAATGATCTGGATTTACAATTTCAATATCGCTATCTGTCAAAATGTCACCAGCTGTTACTTCAGCAGGACCTTCAACATCCAGTTCGATGATTTTTTCGTCTTCAACGTACGATTTCACTGCAATTCCTTTAATGTTCAGAATGATTTGCATCACGTCTTCACGAACACCTGGAACTGTGTCAAACTCATGTAACACACCATCAATGTTGATAGATGTCACAGCTGCTCCTGGTAGAGAAGCTAGAAGTACACGACGAAGAGAGTTACCAAGAGTTGTACCGTAGCCACGTTCAAGTGGTTCGATTACAAACTTGCCATAATCTTTATTTTCATCAATTTTTGTTATATTTGGTTTTTCAAACTCGATCATTTAGTTACTCCCTCTTAAACGAAAAGCAGTGTAATGCGATGATTATACACGGCGACGTTTTGGAGGACGAGCACCATTGTGTGGCACTGGAGTCACATCACGAATTGCTGTTACTTCAAGACCAGCGGCAGCAAGCGCACGAATAGCTGACTCACGACCAGAACCTGGACCTTTTACAGTAACTTCAACTGATTTAAGACCGTGTTCTTGTGCAGATTTAGCAGCAGCTTCAGAAGCCATTTGAGCAGCGAATGGTGTAGATTTACGAGAACCTTTGAAACCAAGAGCACCAGCTGATGACCAAGCAATTGCATTACCATGCACATCAGTAATCATAACAATAGTGTTATTAAATGTAGCGTGAATATGAGCAATACCAGATTCGATATTCTTTTTCACACGACGTTTACGTGTTGGTTTAGCCAAGACTTTTACCTCCTATATTATTTTTTCTTACCAGCAATCGCAACAGCTTTACCTTTACGAGTGCGAGCGTTGTTTTTAGTATTTTGTCCACGGACAGGAAGTCCACGACGGTGACGGATACCACGGTATGAACCGATTTCCATCAAACGTTTGATGTTCAAGTTTACTTCACGACGAAGGTCACCTTCAACTTTGATTGCATCCACTTCACGACGGATAGCATCTTCTTGATCTGATGTAAGATCACGTACACGAACATCTTCTGAGATTCCAGCAGCAGCCAAAATTTTCTTAGATGTTGCAAGTCCGATACCATAAACATAAGTCAATGAGATTACTACGCGTTTGTCATTTGGAATGTCAACTCCAGCAATACGAGCCATGTTTTCTCCTTTCTATCTTATCCTTGACGTTGTTTGTGTTTTGGATTTGCTGGGCAAATTACCATAACACGACCATTACGACGAATAACTTTACAGTATTCGCAAATTGGTTTGACCGATGGTCTTACTTTCATTTCTTATCCCTCCAAGTTTTTCGATTATTTAAAGCGGTAAGTGATACGTCCACGTGTCAAGTCATATGGACTCATTTCGACAGTAACACGATCTCCCGCTAAAATACGAATATAGTTTTTACGAATTTTACCAGAAACTGTTGCTAAAATCTGATGTCCATTTTCAAGTTCAACCGTAAACATTGCATTCGGCATTGTATCAACTACTTTGCCTTCAACTTCAATCACATCGTCTTTTGCCACGCAAAAGCACCTCCATAAATTTCGATTCGATGCCTCTAGACACAGAGACAACAATTATAAGTCAGACTATCTCAGTATAACATTTGTAGCGGATTTTTGCAAGTGTGAAAAACGCTTTATTTCAAATTTGTCAATACTTTTTCAATATCTGAGAAGACATCATTGATATCTTGATTACCTTCGATGTCATGAACCAAACCTTTGGCACGGTAGTGAGCAATGATTGGTTCTCCTTGAGCAATATTAACGTCCAATCGACGTTTTACTGTCTCAGGTTTATCATCTTCACGTTGGTAGTAATCTTCTTCTTTATAGTCAACTGGTGGGTTAAAGACCTTGTGGAAAGTTTCTCCAGTTACGCGGTGGATGATACGGCCACTCAAACGTTCCAAGAGGCTGTCTGGATTCACTTCGATGTTGATAACACCTTCTAGTTCGATGCCAAGTTCAGCCAATGTTTTGTCTAAGGCATGAGCTTGTTCGATCGTACGTGGGTAACCATCCAACAAGAATCCTGTTTCTTTAATATCATCTTGTGAAAGACGTTCTTTTACGATCCCATTTGTAACTTCGTCAGGAACCAATTCACCCTTGTCAATATATGACTTAGCAAGAACACCCATTTCAGTTTGATTTGCCATTGCAGCGCGGAACATATCACCTGTTGAGATATGTGCAACATGGAATTGTTCTACGATTTTTGCTGCTTGAGTTCCCTTACCTGCACCAGGTAAGCCCATAATCAAAAGATTCATGATCTGATCTCCTTATTTTATTTTTAAATAGAAGCAAAAAGTCTTTTCACCCCTATTTAAAAACAAAATAGAAGAGGGGAGACCAAACTCTCACAAATGTCAGAGTTTAAACCTCCACTCCCTCAGCATTTACTGCTTCATACTCAATGAAAATCAAAGAGCAAACTAGGAAGCTAGCCGCAGGTTGCTCAAAGCACTGCTTTGAGGTTGCAGATAAAGCTGACGTGGTTTGAATTTGATTTTCGAAGAGTATCAGTAAATACTTTTATTCTGTTCTATCCATGAAACCAACATACTTACGTTTCAATAGGTAACCTTCCAATTGCTTGATTCCTTCGATACCAGTAGAGATAATGATCAAGAGACTTGTTCCACCAAAGGCAACAACATCAGAAAGACCAAATACATCTTTAGCTGCAATCGGCAAAATGGAAATCACACCAAGGAAGAGGGAACCAACAGTTGCAAGACGACGAAGAAGTTTAGACATATATTCTTCTGTACCTTTACCAGGACGAACTCCATGGATATAGGCACCACTCTTTTGTAGGTTCTCTGCCGCTTTTTCAGGATTAATCTGTACAAACGTATAGAAGAATGTAAAGAGAATAATCAACAAAGCATACACGGCAATACCAGTTGGAGAAGTGGTTGCCAACATCTCTTGTGCTACCCTTACCCAAGCCCAATCATGACCTGTAGCGCTCAAAAACTGAAGAATAGCCGCAGGCGCTGCAGTAATGGAACTTGCAAAGATAACAGGGATAACTCCAGCAGGGTTTACCTTCAATGGAAGGTAAGAGCTAGATGGAGCACCTTGTGCAACCTTAGTATATTGGATTGGAATTTTGTATTCTGCTTGTTGAACATAAGTTGTAAAGTAAATGATCAACAATACAGTAATAATCAAAATGATTACGAAAATGATAGATGAAGTGATACGGCTACTTGGCACGTTCACAAAGTAGTCCACATAGATACCCTGAATCATCTCTGGAATTGAAGCAACAATCCCGGCAAAGATAATCATGGAAACACCATTTCCGTATCCCTTATCTGTAATTTGCTCACCCAACCAAGTGACAATCATACTACCAGCTGTTAAGATGATACCAATCGTCAGAAAAACTTGTGGAGTTAAAGCAGTTTTAATCAATTGAGCTCCAGCCAAGGTATTAAAACCAGCTGTAATCCCGATAGATTGCACAAAGGCTAGACCAAGGGCAATATAACGAGTAGCTTGGTTCAATTTTCTTCGACCTACTTCCCCTTGTTTACCCCACTCTACAAATTTCGGTAAAATATCCATTTGCAAGAGCTGGACAACGATAGAAGCGGTGATATAGGGACTAACTCCTAGGGCAAAAATCGAAAAGTTTTTTAGGGCATTCCCTGACACCAAACTCAACATGTTTAAGAAGGATAATCCACTTAAAGCATTCAAGCTATTGGCATTCACACCAGGAACGGTAATGCTAGTCCCGATACGAAAGACCAAAACGATAAAAATTGTAAATAAAATTTTTGATCGAACTTGCTTGACTTTAAGAGCTTCTCTTAATAATTTAAAAAACATAGGTCACCTCTCTTAGATGACTTCTACTGAACCACCTTTAGCAGTGATAGCTTCTTCAGCTGATTTAGAGAATTTAGCTGCTTTCACAGTCAATTTCTTAGTCAACTCACCGTTACCAAGAATTTTAATACCTGATTTTTCAGCTTTAACAATTCCTGATTCGATAAGAACAACTGGAGTTACTTCAGCACCATCTTCAAAGACGTTCAATTGGTCAAGGTTCACAATTGCGTATTCTTTAGCGTTGATGTTAGTGAATCCACGTTTTGGAAGACGACGGAACAATGGAGTTTGTCCACCTTCAAAACCAAGGCGAACTCCGCCACCGCTACGAGCTTTTTGACCTTTTTGACCACGACCAGATGTTTTACCGTTACCTGATGAAGTACCACGACCAACGCGGTTGCGTACTTTACGAGAACCTTCTGCAGGTTTCAATTCATGAAGTTTCATTTTTATTTTCTCCTCTTTTGTAAAATGCTAGCGCCGATAAGGGAGAAAAGGTTGTCTCCCCCATCAACTCGCCTATACGACGTCATCATAGATGACTATATCTAGTTTTAGGGGATGGTATACTGCACATCCCCTAAAAATTCATTAGTTTACTTCTTCAACTGTTACCAAGTGAGATACTGCTGTGATCATACCACGGATAGCAGCGTTGTCTTCTTTAATAACAGAGCTGTTCAATTTGCCAAGTCCAAGTGCTACAACAGTTTTACGTTGTGATGGAATGCGTCCGATTGGAGACTTAGTCAAAGTAATTTTAATTTGAGCCATTTTATCCCCTTTCTTATGCCAAATCAGAAACTGAAATACCACGAAGGGCAGCAACTTCTTCAGCGCGTTTCAATTGTTTCAAACCTTCAACAGTTGCACGAACAATGTTGATTGGAGTGTTAGAACCAAGTGATTTAGATGTAATATCTGCCACACCTGCCAATTCCACAACGGCACGAACTGCACCACCAGCGGCAACTCCAGAACCTTCTACAGCAGGTTTCAACAATACTTTAGCTCCACCGAATTCTGAAAGAACTTCGTGTGGGATTGTTGTTCCAACCATAGGAACTTCGATCAAGTTTTTCTTAGCATCATCTACTGCTTTACGGATTGCTTCTGGAACTTCTTGAGCTTTACCAGTACCAAATCCTACGCGACCGTTGTGGTCACCAACAACAACAAGAGCTGCGAAACGAAGACGACGTCCACCTTTAACAACTTTTGTAACACGGTTGACAGCAACTACGCGTTCTTCTAATTCAACTGCATTGTCTTTAAATGCCATTTTCTAGTGTCCTCCTATTAGAATTTCAATCCGTTTTCACGAGCTGCATCAGCCAAAGCTTTCACACGTCCGTGATATAGATATCCACCGCGGTCGAACACCACTTCTGAAATACCTTTAGCGTTTGCACGTTCTGCAACGAGTTTACCGACAGCAACGGCTTGTTCAGTTTTAGTTCCTTTTGAAACTTCTTTGTCAAGAGTTGAAGCACTTGCGAGCGTTACACCCGCTACGTCATCAATCACTTGAGCGTAGATGCCTGTATTAGAACGGAATACGTTCAAACGTGGGCGATCAGCAGTTCCAGAGAGTTTTCCGCGAACGCGACGGTGGCGTTTTTGGCGGAGTTTGTTTTTATCTGGTTTTGAAATCACAGTTTTCACCTCTTTAGTTTTAAATCGTGTGCTATGCACAAAGTTGGAAAATAGGTTGGTGGTTGAGACTCAACCACTCAACATTATTTACCTGTTTTACCTTCTTTACGGCGAACGAATTCACCAACGTAACGGATACCTTTACCTTTATATGGTTCTGGTGAACGAAGGCTACGTACGTAAGCAGCTGTTTGACCAACTACTTCTTTTGAAATTCCGCTAACAACGATTGTTGTTGGGTTTGGAAGTTCAAAAGTAATTCCTTCTGGAGCTTCAACTTCATCCGGATGAGATTTACCAACAGCCAAAACAAGTTTAGATCCTTGAAGTTGTGCACGGTAACCAACCCCGCGCATTTCAAGTTCTTTCTTGAATCCTTCTGATACACCAACAACCATGTTGTTCAAAAGGGCACGAGTAGTTCCGTGGATAGTTTTCATTTCTTTTGAATCGTTTGGACGGTGAAGAGTTACTTCAGTACCTTCCACACGGATTTCAATATCTTTTGAGAACTCACGAGTAAGTTCTCCTTTAGGTCCTTTTACAGTTACAACGTTGTCATTGTTAGTGAGTTCAACACCAGCAGGCAACACGATAACTTTATTACCAATACGTGACATGTTTATTTTCTCCTGTTAAATTGTCAGGCCATAATAGCCAGTTTTCACGGGGTTAAATCGATTTCTCGATTTAAAGGAACATTTAGGTTTCAATTTCAAAGTGAATCTAGGCATCGTCTCGCAGGCATAACTTTGGGTTAGGCAAGAGACGATAACGAAGAGTCACAAAGAAATTGGGAACTAAATATTACCAAACGTAAGCGATAACCTCACCACCAACATTCTTTTGGCGTGCTTCTTTATCAGTAAGCAAACCTTCAGAAGTTGAAAGGATAGCAATTCCAAGTCCGTTAAGAACTTTTGGAAGGTCTTCACGTTTTTTGTAGACACGAAGTCCTGGTTTAGAAACACGTTTCAAGTTAGTGATAACTTTTTCACCGTTTGGTCCGTATTTAAGGAATACACGGATGATGCCTTGTTTGTCATCCTCGATGATTTCAACGTTTTTTACAAAACCTTCGCGTTTAAGGATTTCAGCAATCCCTTTTTTGATGTTTGATGCAGGTACTTCAAGTACTTCGTGTTTAGCTTGGTTAGCGTTACGAATACGAGTTAGGAAGTCTGCGATTGGGTCAGTCATAACCATTTTGTTTTTCTCCTCTTACTAGTAGTTTGCAAGTTGCACTTGCTAGTTAATACATGATACAAAGAGCGTAACAGCAAGAGCAAAAATAGGCAATTTGATACAGGAGCGATGCTCCAAAGAAAATTGGTTTTTTTTGCCAAAACTGTAGCTCGTGTTCAAATTGGCAAGCCCAACTGAACCCGGGCTAAACTCTGTGTGAAAAAGATAAACTTTCCTAGAAACTTTAGTTTCTTCGTCAAGTTTCCTATTTTCACTTGGAGTTTTGACGCCCTTGATATCTTAAATTACCAAGATGCTTTGGTAACGCCTGGGATTTGTCCTTTGTAAGCTAATTCACGGAAGCAAACACGGCAAAGTTTAAATTTGCGGTAAACTGAATGTGGACGACCACATTTTTCACAACGAGTATAAGCTTGAGTAGAGAACTTCGCTGGACGTTTGTTCTTAGCAATCATTGATTTTTTAGCCATTAGATTTACCTCCTATATTATTTTGCAAAAGGCATTCCAAGGCCTGTAAGCAATGCACGTGACTCTTCGTCAGTGTTAGCAGTTGTTACGATAACGATGTCAAGACCACGAGTTTTGTCAACGTCATCGAAGTTGATTTCTGGGAAAATCAATTGTTCTTTCACACCAAGTGTGTAGTTTCCACGTCCATCAAATGATTTTGTTGGAACGCCGTGGAAGTCACGTACACGTGGAAGTGAAACTGAAACCAATTTATCCAAGAATTCGTACATACGTTCACCACGAAGGGTAACTTTTGCACCGATCGCAACACCTTCACGAAGACGGAAGCCGGCGATTGATTTTTTAGCTTTAGTGATAAGTGGTTTTTGACCTGAGATAAGTGCCAATTCTTCAGCAGCTTTTTCAAGGCTTTTAGCGTTTGATACAGCTTCACCAACACCCATGTTCAAAACGATCTTATCTACTTTAGGCACAGCCATCACTGATGAGTAGTTGAATTGTTCTGTCAAAGCAGGAACTACTTCATTAAGATATTTTTCTTTTAAACGATTTGCCATTATACTTCTCCTTTCCTTCGTGATTAATCAAGCACTTCGCCTGATTTTTTGTTGTAGCGAACTTTTTTACCGTCTACAAATTTGTAACCAACACGACCAGCTACACCATTTTTGTCCAATACTTGAACGTTTGATACGTGGATAGCTGCTTCTTTCTCGATGATACCACCTTGAGGAAGTTCGTTAGTTGGACGTTGGTGTTTCTTAACGATGTTAACACCTTCAACGATAACTTTGTTTACTTTTGGAAGGGCAGTAAGGACAACAGCTTCTGTTCCCTTATCTTTACCAGCGATTACGCGAACTTTGTCGCCTTTTTTTACAAACATTAGGTTTCTCCTTGATTTTTCTTACGCCCATAAGGGCACCCTGGAGGTAAATCCAGGGGACTAGTTTGTTTCTAAAAATTAAAGTACTTCTGGAGCAAGTGACACGATCTTCATGAAGCCACCTTCACGCAATTCACGTGCAACTGGGCCAAAGATACGTGTTCCGCGAGGAGTTTTGTCTTCACGGATGATAACTGCTGCATTTTCGTCAAATTTGATGTATGAACCATCAGCACGACGAGCACCTGATTTAGTACGAACGATAACTGCTTTAACAACGTCACCTTTTTTAACCGCACCACCAGGAGTAGCTTGTTTTACAGATGCCACGATAACATCACCGATGTTTGCAAATTTACGTCCTGAACCACCAAGAACTTTGATAGTCAAGATTTCGCGAGCACCGCTGTTGTCTGCGACTTTCAAACGAGTTTCTGTTTGAATCATTTCAGTTTTCTCCTTTCAGGTTTGATTAGATGATGACCGCTTCTTCAACAACTTCTACAAGACGGAAACGTTTTGTAGCTGAAAGCGGGCGAGTTTCCATGATACGTACGATATCGCCTTCTTTGGCAACATTGTTTTCATCATGAGCTTTGTATTTTTTAGAGTAGTTAATACGTTTACCATAGACTGGGTGGTTACGTTTTGTTTCAACTACAACTGTGATTGTCTTGTCCATTTTGTCAGATACAACACGTCCAACAAGAACTTTACGATTATTGCGTTCCATTGAAATTTCTCCTTCCCTAGTCTATTATTTCGCTTCAGATTGAACTGTTTTGATACGAGCGATTTGTTTTTTAACTTCTTTCAAGCGAGCTGTTTGTTCCAATTGACCAGTAGCAGCTTGGAAACGAAGTTCAAACAATTCTTTTTTCAATTCGTTTTCGCGCTTCGCGAGTTCTTCTTGAGAAAGACCACGAAGTTCTTTAACAAATTCTTTTACTTCATTAAGTTTCATGCCTTCTCCTTATTCTGCTTCACGTTTTACGAATTTACATTTAACTGGCAATTTGTGGCTAGCAAGACGAAGCGCTTCGCGTGCAATCTCTTCAGATACACCAGCGATTTCGAACATCACTTTACCACGTTTAACTGGTGCTACCCAACCTTCAGGTGCCCCTTTACCAGATCCCATACGCACACCGATAGCTTTAGCAGTGTATGATTTGTGTGGGAAGATTTTAATCCAAACTTTACCACCACGTTTCATGTAACGAGTCATGGCGATACGAGCAGCTTCGATTTGGCGGTTAGTGATCCAGTGGCTAGTTGTAGCTTGAAGACCGTACTCACCGAATGCTACTTCTTTTCCACCTTTTGCTTCACCGCGCATTTTTCCACGGAATTCACGACGGTGTTTAACACGTTTAGGTACTAACATTGGTTATTTACCTCCTTTAGTGTTTTTGCGAGCTGGAAGAACTTCACCACGGTAGATCCATACTTTAACACCAAGTTTACCGTATGTAGTATCTGCTTCTTCCCAAGCGTAATCGATATCTGCACGAAGTGTGTGAAGTGGAACAGTTCCTTCAGAGTATCCTTCAGCACGGGCGATATCTGCACCGTTCAAACGACCTGATACTTGAGTTTTAATTCCTTTAGCTCCAGCACGCATTGCACGTTGGATTGCTTGTTTTTGTGCACGACGGAAAGCAACACGTTGCTCCAATTGACGAGCAATTCCTTCACCTACAAGGTGAGCATCCAAATCAGGTTGTTTGATTTCGATGATGTTGATGTGTACTTGTTTTCCAGTCAATTTGTTAAGTTTTGCACGGAGTGCATCAACGTTAGCACCACCTTTACCGATAACCATACCTGGTTTAGCAGTGTGAAGTGAAACGTTAACTTTGTTTACTGCGCGTTCGATTTCAATAGTTGAAACTGCTGCGTCAGCAAGTTCTTTTTGAACGAATTTACGGATTGCAAGATCTTCATGAAGGTAATCCGCGTATTCTTTTTCAGCATACCATTTGGCATCCCAATCACGGATGATGCCGACACGCATACCAATTGGATGTACTTTTTGACCCACGATTTTACCTCCTTATTTTTCTGCAACAGCTACAGTGATGTGAGCTGTACGTTTGTTGATTGGTGAAGCTGAACCTTTCGCACGTGGACGGAAACGTTTCATAGTTGGTCCTTCGTTTGCGAATGCTTCAGATACTACCAAGTTAGCTTTATCCAAACCAAAGTTGTTTTCAGCGTTAGCTACAGCTGAGTTCAAAACTTTCAAGATGATTTCAGCAGCTTTGTTTGGAGTGAATGTCAAGATTGCGATTGCATCGGCTACGCTTTTACCACGGATGTTATCAAGAACAAGACGTGATTTACGAGGTGAAACACGTACTGTACGAGCCATTGCTTTAGCTGAAGTAATTTCTGCCATTTATGTTCTCCTTATTTTCTACGTGTTTTCTTGTCGTCTGCAGCGTGACCTTTGTAAGTACGAGTTGGTGCAAATTCACCAAGTTTGTGACCTACCATGTCTTCTTGGATGTAAACAGGTACGTGTTTACGTCCGTCATAAACTGCAATAGTGTAACCAATGAAACTTGGGAAGATCGTTGAACGACGTGACCAAGTTTTAATAACTTTTTTCTTTTCGTCGTTAGCTTGAGCTTCAACTTTTTTCATCAAATGCTCATCGACGAAAGGTCCTTTTTTAAGACTGCGTCCCATTTTTATATTTTCTCCTTTAAATGTTGTACCACAGCGGCTTGCGCTCACATGGAGCGCTACCGAGCTGGCGGATTTACTAGTTGCTTAAGCAACTAGTTTAATATTATTTCTCGTTGCGACGACGAACGATAAGTTTGTCAGATTTCGCTTTCTTGTTACGAGTTTTAAGACCAAGAGCAGGTTTGCCCCATGGAGTAGATGGTGCTTTACGACCAACTGGTGCTTTACCTTCACCACCACCGTGTGGGTGATCGTTAGGGTTCATTACAGAACCACGAACTGTTGGGCGGATACCTTTCCAACGGCTACGTCCTGCTTTACCAAGGTTTACAAGTCCATGTTGTTCGTTTCCGACAACACCAACTGTAGCACGGCAAGTTCCAAGAATCATACGAACTTCACCTGATTGAAGACGAACAAGTACGTATTTACCTTCAGAACCCAATACTTGAGCAGATGCACCAGCAGCACGTACCAATTCACCACCACGACCTGGTTTCAACTCGATGTTGTGGATCAAAGTACCAACTGGGATGTTAGCAAGTGGAAGAGCGTTTCCGACTTTGATATCTGCTTCTGGACCTGAAACGATACGTTGACCAACTTCAAGACCTTTTGGAGCGATGATGTACGCTTTCACACCGTCAGTGTAGTGTACAAGAGCGATGTTTGCAGAACGGTTTGGATCGTACTCGATTGTTTTAACAACTGCTTCAACGTTGTCTTTGTTACGTTTGAAGTCAACCAAACGGTAGAAACGTTTGTGTCCACCACCTTGGTGACGAACAGTGATACGACCGTTGTTGTTACGACCAGCCTTGCTCTTCAATGCAACAAGCAATGATTTTTCAGGAGTGCTTGTTGTGATTTCAGCGAAATCCAAAGAAGTCATATTACGGCGACCGTTTGTTGTTGGTTTATAAACACGAATTCCCACGATATTTCCTCCTTAGATTATTCAGCTTCAGCAGCAAACAACTCGATTGCTTTAGAATCAGCTGTAAGTGTGATGATAGCTTTTTTAGTTTTGTTAGTAAAACCAGTGTAACGTCCAACACGTTTAGCTTTTGGTTTTACGTTGATTGTGTTAACGTTGGCAACTTTAACACCTTCGAAAGCAGCTTCAACAGCTTGCTTGATCAAAAGTTTGTGTGCACGAGTGTCAACTTCAAATACATATTTCCCTGCTTCAAGTTGAGCCATTGAGCTTTCAGTGATGACAGGTTTTTTGATAACATCATACAAATTCATTATGCAAGAACCTCCTCGATTTTAGAGATAGCTGCTTGTGTGACAAGAAGTTTGTCGCTATTTGCGATGTCAAGAACACTTGCAGTTGTAGCAGTTGCAACTTTCACGTTTGGAAGGTTACGAGCTGAAAGAGCTGCGAATTCATTTCCTTCTTCAAGGATAACAAGAACTTTAGAATCGATGCTCAATGCTGCAAGAACTTTTGCAAATTCAGCAGTTTTTGGAGCTGTAAATTCAAGAGAATCAACGGCTACAAATTTGTTTTCAGCAACTTTTTCAGAGTAAACTGATTTAAGAGCTAGGCGACGCACTTTTTGTGGAAGTTTGTAGCCGTATGAACGTGGAGTTGGTCCGAAGACAACACCACCACCACGCCATTGTGGTGAGCGGATAGAACCTTGACGAGCACGTCCAGTTCCTTTTTGACGCCATGGTTTGCGTCCACCACCTGATACTGCAGAGCGGTTTTTAACAGCGTGTGTTCCTTGACGAAGGCTTGCGCGTTGGCTGATGATCACATCAAACACAACTGATTCATTTGGTTCAATACCAAATACTGCATCGTTAAGAACAACTTGGCCAGCTTCTTTACCAGTTTGGTCAAATAATGTTACGTTTGCCATTGTGACTGATTTCCCCTTTCTTTATTATTTACCAGCTTTAACTGCTGATTTGATAGTGATAAGAGATTTCTTAGCACCTGGTACGTTACCTTTGATAAGGATAACGTTCTTTTCTGGAACAACTTGTACAACTTCAAGGTTTTGAATTGTTACACGGTCGCCACCCATACGTCCTGCAAGGTTTTTACCTTTGAATACGCGGTTAGGTGCAACAGGTCCCATAGAACCTGGACGACGGTGGTAACGAGAACCGTGAGCCATTGGTCCACGTGATTGTCCGTGGCGTTTGATAACACCTTGGAAACCTTTACCTTTAGAAGTACCAGTTACGTCAACAACGTCTCCAGCTGCGAATGTTTCAACTGTGATTTCAGCACCAACTTCCAAGCCTTCAACGTTTTTGAATTCACGAATGAAGCGCTTAGGAGCCGTGTTAGCTTTCGCTACATGTCCTTTAGCAGGTTTGTTGCTCAATACTTCGCGTTTGTCATCGAAACCAACTTGGATAGCGTTGTATCCGTCTGTTTCAACAGTTTTAACTTGAAGAACAACGTTTGGAGTTGCTTCAATAACTGTTACAGGGATCAATTCGCCAGCTTCAGTGAAGATTTGAGTCATTCCCACTTTTTTCCCTAAGATTCCTTTTGTCATGAGAAAATAGTTCCTTTTCTATAATTTTTTATTCAAAAAGTTTTTAACGAGCGTTTTTTATGCTCAAGTCTAAGATACAAAGGGCGTCAAACTCAAAGTGAAAATAGGAAACTGACGCAGTGTCTAGCAGACACTAGGAAGTTTATCTTTTTCACACCGAGTTTAGCCCGTGTTCAATTAGATTGAAACACCAGCATCTGCTCTTTTATATTTTAGATTAAAGTTTGATTTCTACGTTTACACCACTTGGAAGATCCAATTTCATCAAGGCATCAACTGTTTTTTGAGTTGGGTTAACGATATCGATCAAACGTTTGTGTGTACGCATTTCAAATTGTTCGCGAGAGTCTTTGTATTTGTGAGTCGCACGAATAATTGTGTAGAGGCTACGTTCAGTTGGAAGTGGGATTGGACCCGCAACTTGTGCACCTGTACGAGTAGCTGATTCTACGATTTTTGCAGCCGCTGTGTCAAGCGTACGGTGTTCGTAAGCTTTCAAACGGATACGGATTTTTTTGTTTGCCATCTTTTTCTCCTTTTCGTCTATTTAAGATAATAGGCTAGCTCCACAAGAAAACCGACGCGGTGTTGCGTGGCAATGCAACCGAGCGTGTCGCAACCTCTTGCATCAAAGCTAAAGCTGTAATTTACAGCACCATAATAGAATAACACAAAGCCCCTGCGATTGCAAGGGATTTGTTGCTGTTTTTTCGTTTTTTTACGATGAAACTGTTTTCCTATTTTTTCTTTCTAAAATTACGGATTTTCTTCTATGATAAGTTAAATTCTCTTGACCTCAAATTTACCTTCTGATTGGTCCACTAAGACATCCGCCTTAGACTCGGTTTCTTTATAGTAGTGTAGATATTGCTCCCGTCTCATCTGATAAGTAGCCAATATAAAGGATGCATCACGATTTCTCACAGTCGTATCTCTAGCTAGGCGCCTCTTTAATTCGGTCTCCTCATCCGTGTAGAAACAGATGGTTTTGTCAAAGAGTTCTTTGGGTAAAAAGCCAACAGACATCCCTTCGACAATCAGAATTGGCTTTTCTCCAGACAAGACCTCACTAGCTTTCCAAGGTTCTTCAATTGTTAAGATATCCATGCCAGCCTTTAAAGCGAGAATGTCTCTTTCTAAACTTACCAGTTCATGAGCCGCAGGTAAACAAGCGGTCACTTTTTGGTCTGGAGTCTCCTTTGGCACCACTAAATGACGATTTGAAGCAATGTAAGGATCGGTTTCCAATAAGTTTACCTTTGCAGAATCTAGGGTTTGGTACAATTCCTGTGCAAAAGTTGATTTACCCGAAGCTCCATGACCGTAAATACCAAGTGTCTTGATTTTCCCTAACTCTATCTCTGAAACCAGACTGTTTATAAGCTCTCTTTTATTCATTCTCTTTTCACCTGTTCATAGCTTTCTTTTCCGTCATTGAGTTTGTCCCAAATCACTACTTGCCTACTTTTGAGGGATTTTTGCACATCGATAATTCGTTGATTGGACGAACCTCGAAACTGAAGCATAAGATTTCTTTTAGTTCGATCATACCGTCCGTCGACCAGAATATCAATCAGTGATAAGAGTTCCAGTTTATCTGGTGTCTCCAGCATCATTTCTTCCCAGGTGTAGCCCGTCCAGGACCAGATGTCTTTATCTGGCAATTCCTTTCGGATGCGTTTAACGAGTGGCAAGAGAATACCCGTATTGAGAAAAGGTTCTCCTCCCAACAAAGTCAAGCCTTGAACATAGGGCTGAGCAAGATCTGACATGATCTGCTCTTCCAATTCTGCTGTATATGGAATGCCAGCATTAAAAGACCAAGTCGCAACATTATAACATCCCTCGCAATGAAACATGCAGCCTGATACATAGAGAGAGTTACGCACACCCTCTCCATCCACAAAGTTGAAGGCCTTGTAATCAATAATACGCCCTTGACTGAGTTCCTCGCTTTTCCATTCTTGTGGTTTTGGATTATTCATTCGCTACCTCTATCCAATAACGCTACACACCATTACGAACGTCCTCAAGGAGCCCACCATTTGCTAAAATGACTGCTCTACTAACAGTATTATTCACACTACAGATCACCAGAGCTTTCTTGATGTTCTTTTCCTTAGCAACTTGCAAGCCCTGACGGAGAGTTTCCTTAGCATAACCTTTGCCTCTTTCAGATGGGCGAATAGAATATCCTATATTCCCTGCATAATTCAGCAGTCCCTCATTCAGTCTCAATCGCAGATTCAAAAATCCTAGAGCACGACCTACATCATCAAATGATACAAATTGAATAGAAGGAACACGATTTTCAGGCAAGTTTATTCCCATCTCTTTTTGCATATTTGTTTCCAACCACTCTTCATACACAAAGTTCTCTGTATCCCAAAATCCTCCATCATGGGCTGATTGGCTCTTTTCAAACTCTGCCATCATCTCTAAAACTGTTTCTTTATCTGCTAATCTTGGTCTGCGTAATTCCATCCTTACCTCCCACTATGAGAAAAGCGAGAGCTGACTCTCATACTCTTCGAAAATCAAATTCAAACCACGTCAGCGTCGCCTTACCGTACTCAAGTACAGCCTGCGGCTAGCTTCCTAGTTTGCTCTTTAATTTTCATTGAGTATCACTTTTATTTTTTCTTATTCTTGTTTAAAAATTGTTCTCTGAGGTTGAGCAAGCGTTCTTTTTTACCAGCTCCACCTTTAGAGTGTTTCTCGTGATAACGAGTCACTTGTGCGCGACCCTTATCGTCTAATTGATATTTCCCCATCT
>NZ_JBBJZY010000010.1:0-73213 GCF_038148955.1 Streptococcus pseudopneumoniae | reverse complement strand
AGACTTTCGATCGAACTGATTCATGATTTGGATACGCATACGACTCATAGCACGGCTTAGATGTTGAACAATGTGAAAGCGATCTAGAACGATTTTGGCACACGGAAAAAGCTGTTTAGCCAAGTCATAGTAGGGACTAAACATATCCATAGTAATGATTTTTACCTGACAACGAATAGCTCTATCGTATCGAAGAAAGTGATTTCGAATGATGGCTTGTGTTCTGCCCTCAAGAACAGCGATGATGTTGAGTTTTTTAAAATCTTGCGCAATAAAGCTCATCTTTCCCTTGGTAAAGGAGTACTCGTCCCAGGACATAATCTCAGGGAGGTAAGAAAAATCATGCTTAAACCGGAAGTCATTGAGCTTGCGAATAACAGTTGAAGTTGAAATAGACAGCTGATGAGCAATATCGGTCATAGAAGTCTTTTCAATCAACTTTTGAGCGATCTTTTGGTTGATGATACGAGGGATTTGGTGATTCTTCTTGACGATAGAAGTCTCAGCCACCATCATTTTCGAGCACTGATAGCACTTAAAACGGCGTTTTCTAAGGAGAATTCTAGTAGGCATACCAGTCGTTTCAAGGTAAGGAACCTTAGACGGTTTTTGAAAGTCATATTTCTTCATTTTGCTTCCGCAATTAGGACAAGATGGGGCATCATAATCCAGTTTAGCGATGATTTCCTTGTGTGTATCCTTATTGATGATGTCTAGAAACTGGATATTAGGGTCTTTAATATTGAGTAGTTTTGTGATAAAATGTAATTGTTCCATATGATTCTTTCTAATGATGGTTTGCTTGCTTATTTAAAAAATAATAGAAAAAATCAACAAATCTATTGATTTTTGTTTAAACTTAGTTTATACTAGAGATGTACTTAGTTTGGTACATTTATACCTATTTTGGTACAGTTTGGTAAAAATCAGGAGGAGATAAAATGAGAACACATGCAATGACAATTAACCAACCAGTGGTTAAAAATGAAGTAAAAACAGTCAGAAAATGGGGCAATGGACTGGGTATTTTGTTGCCTAAATCTATGATTGATAATTATGGTTTAAAAATAGGTGATGATTTAAAATTTATTTTTGAAAATGATAAATTTGTTGTTGAAAATAACAAAGAAGTATTGAATATTCCAGAATTTTCTTTGGAGGATTTAATGAAAGAGTATGAACTTTATGATAGAGAAGTTTATGATTGGGATGTTTTAACACCAGTTGGTCGAGAAATATATTAAAGCACTTGACAACTGTTTAAACGTAGTTTATACTCTAAATATAATCTTATAGAAAGGAATTTGTTTATAGTATGAATAATAACTCTCATATATCTTGTGATTTGTCTGAATTGGAACAAGGTGATATTATTTGGCTTGATTTTAACCCAAGTATTGGACATGAGCAAGCAAATTATAGACCAGCCGTAGTTATTAGTAAACGAGAATTCAATAGATATGGTCTCGTAATTGTACTTCCTGTTACTACAAAACCAGGTCCAATGAAGGTTGAAATCAATTGCTTGTCTGAGAAAAGCTATGTTATGTGCGACCAACCTAGAACACTTGATTTAGTTGAACGTGAATATAAATTTGATAACGATTGTTATCTAGTTAAGTCAGAATTGGAGCAGGTGTTAGGTCGTTTAAAAGCAGTAATCTTTTAAGATTATTCATAGAAAAAGAGGCTGGGCAAAAGAGAAGGACTTGATGCCTTCTCTTTTTGTGGTATATAATCGAGTGAGGACTTTGTTGGATAGTATAGTGGATTGAATTTAGAATAGTACGCTACGGATTCTAAAACATTTCTAGAAATTAATTTTACTTTCCTAATCAATTTGTTCATATCTTATTTCAATCTACTATAGAAAATAAAAAGTGAACAAGACGATATTTCAGTCCTGTTCACTTTTATGTTATAAGTTATTCTATAGTCTTACAACAACGCCTCAAACTCAGCGACAGTCATGCCTAACTGCTGGCTGGCGAATTCGGAAGTTAAAACATGTTGGCGAACCATGTCTAAGAATGCAAAAAGTTTTCCTTCTTCCCTTCCTTCAACTTTCCCACGCTCCAGTCCCTGTTCAATCCCCTCTGCTCGTCCTGGTTCAAGGCCACGCTCTAAACCTTGTTCAATACCTTCTGCCCTAGCTGTTTCCAAGGCATAGTCCTGTGCTAACAAAGCTTGCTCTTCGCGCATACGTAGTTGGCTAAACATCTTCCTATCCTCCTCGGACCAGCTCTTGTAGTCCAGCAGTTGATCTGCTTGGCTGATGGCTCGCTCAGGTTGCTGGGTAAAGGGCTTATTCCCGAAAAACTCCAACCACGGCTTGCGAACCTCGTCTTTGCTGGTTTCTCTGTATTTTCTTAATTCTAAGAACGCCATCTTGACTAGATGGTGTTCTTGACCGTTATTTGTGATGGTTAAGACCTCACCTGTCGTATCCTCGCGCATGCTAAAGCTATGAAAAGCCAAGTCATCTGAGAAATAATTACTATCCACAATAGCTATTGCGTAAACAGGTGCTATGTGTTTGTAACTCTGATGGGTATCACCTTCTCGTTGACGAATTTTTTCAAGATTCTGATTGACCTGACTGCAAAGGTAAGCCCACAAACGATTGATGAAAAAATTCTGATGATGAACTTGAATTTCAATAATTACCTGGGTTCCATTATCTAGTTCAGCCAAAACATCTATACTGGTATAGAAATCTTGCGCTGAGTAAGGCAGGGAAGGTAATACATGAATATTGCTCCCCTCTAAAATGGTCACATTTTTGGCTGGCAAGTCCAGCATATCGCGAATAAATTGACAAGTGATTTCTGGATTGCTAAAGATTTTCTTAGCAACCAAGTCATTAGTTGGGCTGATGCCCGGATGTCTTAGAATCATCCTTTTCCTCCTTCTATTATAGCACATTTTTTAATCTAGGTTTGCTAGATTCTATGCTTCTATCTATTTATTCGGAAAAGAAATTAAAAGTCTCCTAATTTTTAATCAATTCTTTCTAATGGATATAGCGAATAAATGAATCTTCCCAATTTTTAGTACTATTTTAGAAGTTGTAATGTACTATTCCAATCTCAAATTACTATAAAGTTGATTGAAATAAAAACAAGACAAACATTTCTCGTAAACCGTATTGCAACCACAAAAAAAGCAAGCATTCACAAGAATACTTACCTATCAGGGGAGGAACATCCGTTCCTCTTTTTGCTTACTAAAATTCAAAGAATTCCAGAGCTTTTTTCAAAAGCAAATCCGTATATTCTGGATCTTCTTGGGCAACTTCTATTTCCCACTGAACTTTTTCCAAATCATCTGTAATCACTCCATCTACTCCTAAGTGAAGCGATTTATTGATAGCTTCTGAATCATTGACAGTCCATACATAAAGTTTCTGGTCCGTTGTCCATAGTTTGCTTACAAAGTATTCATCCAAGGTTGAGTACTCCATGGTATATCCTGTCGCCTTTGTTTTAGGAAAAACAGAATTGTAGGGCATGATAAAATAAACTGGCAGTTCGGCATCATACTGTCTTACTTTTTCGACAACATGGTAGTCTAAAGACTGGATTTGATGACCATAAATCTTGAGCTTTGCAGCATAACGGGCTAAAAAGCGGTCCATCATGTCTGGACTATCTTTTTTACTGGTTTTAATTTCAATTAGTAATTTTTGACCAAGTTCGTTGGCTCGACTGAGATAATCTTCAAAGCTTGAAATTTTAGTCTGGTAGCCATTTTCAAAAATATCAATCCCTTTAAGCTCCTCCAAGTTTAAGTCTTGAGGACTTTTATTGATACCTGCTAGATTTTTCAAGTTAGCATCATGCATCATGACAAACTGCCCATCTTTTGTTTCCTGCACGTCCGTCTCCACCAAGTCTGGTTTGAGTTGTGCTGTAGTTTCCAAGGACTCTACTGTATTTTGAATCCCGTTTGCATTGGAAACCCCTCGGTGAGAAATAAGCTGAGGTAGATGAACCATGGGAGCCTCCAGATAAATATAACCTTCTAAGGCAAAGAAAAGACTGGCACAAGTCATGACTCCCCATCGCATGATGTGATCTTTTTCTCTCCGAGGAAGCATATCCAGCTCCTTTCCTGTCAAAAATGAAACAAATTTAACCAAAAAGTAAGTCAGAGCCATATAATAAAGATTTTTAATCACGACAAAATTCAAAATACCAAGAATCAGAGACTCTCTCTGAGTGATGTCATCTACCAAAGTTTGAGCCAATAACAAAGGAATCAAAGGAAGATAAAATAATAAATTTGCCTTGAGCAAGATATAAAATAAATTCCAAGCATAAAAAGCAACTCTTTTCTTGGTTTTCTCCAAGCTAAACATCACTGCTTCTCGAACAGTCAGCTGATCATATACAATCTTCGGAAGGGCAAACATCAATCTGACAGAGACATAGAGAAAGATAAGAGATAGAAGTAGGATGCTCAGCCACCACATCCAATATTTATCTTCTAAATAATCTTGGATAAACTCTGGAATGACGATTTTATTGAGATAATAAATCTTCAGCATTTTCCGTATAAAAGGAAAAAGCATAGCTATATAGAAAAAGATAAACAAGGCTTTGGCGCAGGTCAGTTTTTTCATAAATCCAAAACTTTCATGGAAAACCTTGCGGATATACTCAATTAGTCTCCGCTTTTCATGATAGAGGAGATGGCGAGCACCGATAAAGAGGAGTCCTATTTGAAAATAGGCGACCAGCAGGTTAATGATAATCAAAACCAAAAAAGCTAGACTAATCAATGGAGAATGAGTAAGGATTGCTAAGACATTGTTATAGGAAATAAAAAGATAACCTGTCTGATCTAATAAGAAGCTAGCCAACCATGAATTGAATGGTACCCACAAATACTCCACTATCATAAAAATCAAGAAAAATAGAAAGAGGATTTTATCAAGATTGAGGTAAATCTGTTTAAAACCCAATTTTTTAGGTTTTTCAGGTTTCATAGGCACTCCTAGTCAAATAATTGAGACAAGTCCAAGCCACCAAAAGGATTGTTTGATAGGCTACTTTCTGTCTCTAACAATTCCCTAGCTTGATCTGACTCTAAGAAGGACTCGTACACACGCGCCGTCATCCGAGCATCCTCCAAGCTATTATGGGAATGTCCCTGAAATCCGAGAAATGAGGCAACGGTTTGCAATTTGAGATTGGCAATACCATGTAAATCTGAACTACGACGTTCAAAGGCTTCATCATACAGATCCACCTTGTACTGCTGGCTGTAGTCTAAACCATGGTCTGCTAGAATAGGCAAATCACTTTTAGCTGCATTGTAACCTACCATGGGCAAAGAACCCACAAACTCTTGGAATTCTGCTATAACTTTCTCCACTGGAGGAGCATCTTTTAAGGTCTCAGCTGTAATTCCCGTCAATCCATTGATAAAACTTTTTAGAGGGACGCTGGTATGAACATAGGAATCATAGGCATCGATTTCCTGACCATCTCTAAAACGGACTGCCGATACTTGAATCAAGTGTGTTTGTCCTTCATGCTGATTAAATTCTAAATCAAAAGCAATGTACTCTTCTAATCGTTCCATTCTATACCTCTCCTCTACTGTCTCTGTTCTAATCAACTATACTATTCACAAACAAAAGAAGCCATCAGGTTAGCATGTAACCTAAACAGCTCCTTGATTATCCTCCAAATAAACGAGCAAAAAAGCCTTTCTTAGTGGATTGGACTTCTTCTTTTGCTTGGTCCAGCTCTAGCTTAAGATTTTCTTGATCCTTCATGGCTTGAAGAGTCAATTGTTGTTGCTGATCGAGTTGTTTGTCTTTCTCAGCAATCTGACGGTCTTTGATACGCATCTGCTCGTCTTTTTCTGATAATTGACGATCCTTGGCCTTTAATTGTTCATAGAGACGAAGAATTTCTGCATTCTTTTCGTCCACTAGAATCTCCATCAGTTCACGTTGCTTGACATCTTCACTGACAGGCTCATCTTCAAAAATCGTTTTTTTATAGATTTCTTCTAGCTTAATCAAGCCACTTCTGGTAACGACTGTTACCCCTTTGTCGTTTTTATCTGTGTCTTCTTCTGGTAATTCTTTGACACGGTTATTGATTGCTTGGCGAGATAATCCTAAGACCTCTGCAATCTCACTGACGGTCATTTCAATACTCATAATATCCTCTGAAACGTTTTCTAGCTTTTCTTTACTTAAATCTTATCATAAGCTAGAAAAACTGTCAAATTTCCGCTTAATCTAAGGCCTTCAAAAAGGCTAGTAAGACTTGAGCGGAGCGACGTCCAGCTTCGATAATAAACTCATCAAAAGAGATGTTTGCTTCATGATTGGCATTGTCACTCATAGCTCGGATGACTAAGACTGGAAGATTAAGGGCATGCGCTGCCTGAGCAATAGCTGCTCCCTCCATCTCAACTGCTAAAACTTCTGGGAAATGAGACTTAATCGCTTCTATCTTGTCATTTCCTGCCACAAAACTATCTCCTGTAGCAATTAAGCCAAGGTGCCAGTTTTGATCCAATTGAGATAAACTCTCTTGGATTTTGGCAACAAAGGTTTTATCTGATTCGAAATAAAGCGGTTGTTGCGCCATTTGTCCATAAGCATAGCCAAATGCTGTGACATCCACATCATGATAGGCTAATTTGTCAGCAATCACGACATCCCCAACAGCAATCCCTTCTGCTACTGCCCCAGCTGAACCTGTATTGATAAGAGCATCCACTTGGAAATGATCAGCCAAAATCGCCACACTCATAGCAGACATGACCTTACCAATTCCACTTTCTATAAGAACGACTTCATGAGAGGCAATAGTTCCTGTGTGATAGGTATTCCCCAAAACAACTTGCTCTTGGGCATTGTCTAAATGCTGGACCAAATAAGCCAGTTCTTCTGGCATTGCCGCAATAATTCCTATTTTCATTTCATTTCCTTTTCGATTACAAAAGTTTCATTGCTAAGACAAGCAAAATCAAGAGAAAGATGACTGCAAATAAAATCTTATTCAACTTAGAATTGAAGACATTTCTCTTAGTATTTTCAATACGACGGCTTTTATGAATAGACGGTTCGACCTGAATCTTCAAGGTTTCCTGACTAAAACCATGATCCTTAGGATTGGCATAACCGAAACGGGAAGAAGAGGTTGGTAAAATCTTAGTCTCCTCATTATCATCTAGCAAAGGAGGACCTGAAATTTTTTCGCCTCTATTAGCTCTTTCAATCATTTCATCCGTTAATAAAGGTTTACCCATACTGACCTCCTCTATTTGTGTGCAATTCCCAATACTGAACAGCCATAATTGTCTTGGCATCACAGATATGACCTGATTGGATCAATTCCTTGGCTTCTTCTAAGCTCACTTCAAGAACTTCCAATGTTTCATCCTCATCCTGGGGACGCGGATTTTCCACTTTCGTCAAATCGCTTGCTAGGTATAGTTTTAACTTTTCATTACAAAAGCCAATGGCTGAGTAAAAATCGTACAAGAGTTCTAACTTCCCTGTATAGGCTGTTTCTTCCTCTAATTCACGAAGAGCTGCTGCTATAGGGTCTGTATTTTCTCCTACTTCCAATTTTCCTGCTGGAATTTCGTAAGAGATAGCCTCAATGGCTTTGCGGTACTGCTTGACCAAGATAAGTTTTTGCTCATCCGTTACTGCTAAAACACAGACAGCTCCATTGTGGAAAATCAAATCCCGTTGGGCAACTCCTTTGCCTTCTGGTAATTCAACCTGATCTTGGACCAGTTTAAATATTGGTCCTTGATAGATTTCTTTTCGACTAAGCGTTTTTTCTTCAAATTCCATGATAGGCTCCTATTGATTCTTAGGATGATGAGGAAGACGTGTTGCATATTCGTCTTTGTTGACCTGACGTCCGCGACCAATCGCAATAGCATCCGCTGGCACGTCTTTGGTAATAGTTGAACCAGCCCCAACGAGGGAATTGTCACCAAGTTCTACTGGCGCAATAATGGTTGAATTTGAACCAACAAAGACATTGTTACCGATGACTGTCTTGTATTTATTTTTACCGTCATAGTTGACTGTAATGGTTCCAGCACCGAAATTAACCTTGCTACCCACTTCACAGTTTCCGATATAAGTCAAATGACCAGCCTTGGTATTCTCGCCGATAGAAGAACCTTTCACCTCAACAAAGTTTCCAATATGAACTTGGGCACCTAGACTTGAACCTGGACGAATGTGGGCATACGGACCGACTGTCACTCCATCAGCAACACTACTTTCTTCAATCATAGAGTTGGTAATAACAGCTCCTGCTCCGATAGTGCTGTCCACTACATAAGTACCATTTGTCAAAACAGTCTCAGCACCAATTTTAGTTTGACCTTTCAAGGTAACATTGGCTTCGATTTGAACTTCAGGAGCAATCTCAACATCAATATCGATATAAGTTGCTTCTGGATTGACAAAGCTGACCCCATTGACCATGTGTTGGTGATTGATGCGGCGACGCATAACTGACTCAGCTGTCGCAAGAGCCACACGGTCATTTATACCAAGACTTTCATCAAAATCTTTCAAAGTATAAGCACCAACTTTTTCACCAGCCTCACGGAAAATGCCAATGACATCTGTAATATAGTATTCACCTTGAGCGTTATTGGTATTGATATTTTTCAAAGCCTCAAACAAACGCTCGTTGTCAAAGACGTAAGTTCCAGTGTTGATTTCCTTGATTTGTTTTTCAAAATCTGTGGCATCCTTCTGCTCAACAATGCGAAGAACTTCAGCATTGTCATTACGAACAATTCGTCCATAGCCGAAAGGATTATCTGTTTCAGCAGTCAAGATAGTCGCTACATTCTTATGATTGATGTGGAAATCAATCAAGTTTTTCAAGCTTTCACCAGTGATTAAAGGAGTATCTCCTGCAATAACCAAGGTGTGACCTGACAAACCTTCTAAGATAGGCTCTGTCATCATAACTGCATGGCCAGTCCCTAACTGTTCAGATTGAGTCACAAATTCTGTCTGTCCAGCCAAGACCTGCTCAACCAATTCTGCCTTGTGTCCGACAACTGTTACTGTCTTTTCAGGTTGGATAGCTCCCACACTACGGAAAACATGTTCCAACATAGAAATACCCGCAACCTTGTGCAACACTTTTGGCAAATCAGATTTCATGCGAGTCCCTTTACCCGCTGCTAAAATAATGGCAAAATTTGACATAATCTTCTCTTTTCTGTAGAAATTCCCTTTTATTATACCATATTTCAAATCATTCCGCGCCCTTGAATGAAAAAATGCTCCAAAGTCCTTTCCTTAACCCATTTTTTTTGATTTTTTTTCATTTTTAGGGTAAAATTATGAGATATGAGAAAACAAATTCATCCACTTATTTTATTTGGTTTTTTTGGAATCATAATTTTCATTTTAATCATCAATCGCCCACTTAATGACAACCAATCATTTAAAACAAAATCCAACATAGCGCAGATTGAAGCACAGGCTTTGAAACACTTAGACAAACCGATTATTGACCTCTCTGGCTGGCAGCGTCCTGAGGAAATCAACTACGATGCCCTCTCACAAAATATTTCAGGCGCTATTGTTCGTGTTCACAGCGGTGCTCAAACGACAAAAGAAAATGATGCTTCCTTTATCAATGGAATAGACAAGGCCTATAAGAGTCATATCACTGAACTTCAAAAACGGAATGTCCCCGTTGGGGTCTACGCTTATGTAGCTGGAAAAAGTGTCCAAGAAATGGAAAAAGCCGCTGAGGTTTTCTACAATGCAGCCTCTCCTTACAGCCCTAGTTACTATTGGCTAGACGTAGAGGACAAAACCATGTCCAATATGAACGAGGGTGTTGAAGCCTTTCGAGCAAAATTAGCATCACTAGGTGCTAAAAACATCGGCATCTACGTTGGTGTCTACTTCATGGAAGAACACAGTATTGATACAGGCAAGTTTACCTCTGTTTGGATTCCGTCCTACGGCTCTAACTCAGGATTTTTGGAGAGCAGTCCTAAAACTGATTTAGATTATGATATTCACCAATACACATCTAAAGGAAAAATTGCCGGCTTTGACCACGATTTGGATATCAACGTCATCTCTCCCTTAAAAAACAAAGAAGAAACCTTTAGAAAACTCTTTTTAAAACCTTAAAAGCATTTGTTTAGCATTTGCTTTTTCTTTTTGTGTTTGATTGTGATACAATATAATAAGGATTTTTTGAAATAGAAATAGTTGGAGGAAACATATGCTCTCATGGTTAGCACGCCTTATTAAAGGGATTGTCATTGCTCTTGGATTTATTCTACCGGGAATTTCCGGAGGGGTTCTAGCAGCAATCTTAGGAATTTATGAACGGATGATTGGCTTTCTGGCCCATCCCTTTAAAGACTTTAAAGAAAATGTTTTGTATTTTATACCAGTTGCCATTGGTATGCTTCTGGGAATCGGCTTATTTTCTTACCCGATTGAATACTTGCTTGAAAATTATCAGGTCTTTGTCTTATGGAGCTTTGCAGGCGCCATCATTGGTACAGTTCCTAGCCTCCTCAAGGAATCAACTCGAGAATCTGACCGAGACAAGATTGATTTGGCTTGGTTCTGGGCAACCTTTATCATTTCTGGACTAGGTCTCTATGCCTTAAATTTCATCGTTGGAACCTTAAGTGCAAGCTTTCTTAATTTCGTCCTAGCAGGGGCACTATTGGCTCTTGGTGTATTAGTTCCTGGCCTCAGCCCATCAAATCTACTTTTGATTTTGGGTCTCTATGCTCCTATGTTGACTGGTTTTAAAACCTTTGACCTCTTGGGTACCTTCTTCCCGATTGGAATCGGGGCAGGTGCCACTCTCATCGTTTTTTCAAAATTGATGGATTATGCCTTAAACAACTACCACTCACGCGTCTATCATTTCATCATCGGTATTGTCCTATCAAGTACCCTTTTGATCTTGATTCCAAATGCAGGAAACGCTGAAAGTATCCAATACACCGGCCTCTCACTTGTTGGCTATGTCATCATCGCCTTCTTCTTTGCACTGGGAATCTGGCTTGGTATTTGGATGAGCCAATTGGAGGATAAGTATAAATAATGGCAAAAAAAGTTAAAATCAAAAAAACATTGGTGGAACAAATCCTATCTAAAGCAGGTATCCCACATCAGGGGATTCAAATCAATGCCCTGGAAGGAGAACTTCCGCAAGGTTATGAACGAGATCAGATTTTCAAAACCTTAGCTCTTTTGGGAGATAAAACAGGACCGATTATCGGAATTGTGCCCATCACTAAACACTTGTCGGAAAAGAAACTCGCCAAAATTTCTGGCAATAAAAAAGTGAGCATGATTCCACAAAAGGACTTGGAAAAAACAACAGGTTATATTCATGGAGCAAATAATCCTGTCGGAATTCGTCAGAAACACAATTATCCCATTTTCATCGATAAAATTGCTCTAGGGTTGGATCAAATGATTGTCTCTGCAGGCGAAGTGGGGACCAGCATTATCGTCGCGCCACAAGACTTGGCTAGCTTTGTAAAGGCTAACTTTGCAGATATTTTGGAGGACAGCCAAGAATGAAACTCTATTTTGTCCGCCACGGCCGCACCGTCTGGAACCAAGAAGGACGCTTTCAAGGTGCTAGTGGCGATTCTCCCCTTCTTCCTGAATCCATTGAAACCCTAAAACAACTTGGCCAATATCTCAAGGAAATTCCATTTGAACAGATTTATGCAAGTGATTTACCT
This sequence comes from Streptococcus pseudopneumoniae, assembly GCF_038148955.1. Lineage (GTDB taxonomy): Bacteria > Bacillota > Bacilli > Lactobacillales > Streptococcaceae > Streptococcus > Streptococcus pseudopneumoniae_T. The sequence goes on along the minus strand of NZ_JBBJZY010000010.1, from coordinate 61,456 downwards.
CGAGCTGTCAAATCTGCCGAGATTATCCAAAGTCAATTCCAGACCCCCTGTCCTTTAGAAAGTGTTCCTAATCTCCGTGAATGGCAGCTGGGGAAGTTGGAAGGTTTGAAAATCGCAACCTTGGAAGCTATTTACCCACAACAAATCCAGGCTTTCCGTACGAATCTTGCCAAGTTTGACACTCAAATGTTCGAAGCCGAATCCCTCTATAGCACAACTCAACGGACCATCCAATTTATCAAATCACTCAAAGATAGTCCGGTTGAACGTATTCTAATTGTCGGCCACGGCGCTAATCTTACTGCCAGTCTTCGTACTCTTCTAGGCTATAAAGAACCTCTTCTTCGTAAAGATGGTGGTCTAGCAAATGCCAGCCTGACCATTCTTGAAACCCTTGATTTTGAAACATTCACTCTCGATACTTGGAATGATACTTCTTATCAATCATAATTATAGCCTAGCCTTCTGAACTAGAACCATAGGAGATATAGTCAGTTGAAACAAAAATAAGACAAAAGAGCCTCGTAAAAAGGTATTGCAACTTGCCAATACCTTTTTGATATGAACACGTGTCTTCTCAACAGGATTGTAGAGCAAAATGAAATAAGAACTGAATAATGTGATTTGAGAATTTAAATCAATTTATAAGAATGTTTTAGAAACAGTGATGTACTAGTTCAGATTCACTTTTCTATACTAATACTCTTCGAAAATCTCTTCAAACCGCGTCAACGTCGCCTTGCCGTACTCAAGTACAACCTGCGGCTAGTTTCCTAGTTTGCTCTTTGATTTTCATTGAGTATAAGATGAGTAGGGAGGAAGAGGTAAAAGTTTATGCCCAAACTCTTCACATAAGAACTCTAGCTTACCCATTCTATGGAATCTTGCATTATCCATTAAAACTTCCAGACTCATACTCTTCTAAAATCTATTCAAACCACGTCAGCTTCACATTATATATGTTGGCGACCTCATAAGTTTTATCTGCAACCTCAAAGCTGTTCTTTGAGCAGCCTACAGCTAGCTTCCTAGTTTAATCTTTGCTTTTCACTGAGTAGCAAGTTAAAAAAATGAGGCTGGTCAAAAAGTCTTTGAAATCAAAAAACGCATAATATCAGGTATTGAAAACCTTGTACTATGCGTTTTATTGTGGGAAAATTTACTTCATTTTTTCCTGAAGTCGAGTTTTTTCCCTGACTCATTGATTTGGACTATTCGTTTGATGAACTACTGCTTGAGCTTGAATCTCCGCCACCGATATATTGGGTGAAGATATTTTGGAAGGCTTGGTCTTTGACCTTGATATTAGCTGCTTGCAATTCTTTTCCGATAATGCTTTGAACAAATGTTGAATCATTTTGTTTTTGAGTCAAGATAACAGTTTTTAATTTTTCTTTGTAGTCATCGATGTTAGATGATTTTTCTGTTTTCTTAATGAGTTTTACAATGTAATATTGGCTACTGTAGGCTTGTGTGCCAGTTGCTGTAATCACATCAGAAACACCGTTTACATCTAAAGCAAAAGCAGCTTTTTTAACTTGTTCCGGTACTTCTGTTGAAGCAGAGTCAAAGGTGATTTCTCCACCGTTCGCTTTAGTTTTCTCATCAGTTGAGTTATCTTTAGCTAATTGAGCAAAGTCTGCATCACTAGCCTTAGCTTTTTCAAGAACTTCTTTGGCCTTATCTTCATTATCAAGACGGATGATTTGAACCGTTACATCTGGAGTGTACTCGTCAAAGGCCTTCTTGTAAGCATCATCTGTCAATTCTGCTTCTGCTGCCTTCTTAACTGCCAACTCAACCAATTTACTTGTACGAATTTGAGCTTTACGTGTTTCAAGGGTCATTCCTGCTTGTGACAAGACACGTTGGTAGTTTTCGCCATATTGTTTTTCTTCTTCTGCAATGGTATCATCAACCTCTTTATCATCAAGCTCTGACCCATATTGTTTTTCAAAAACTTTTTGGATGGTCATATTTAGCAAGACTTGTTGGGCTGACGGGTTGCTTTTCACTTGCTCATAAAATTGATGTTCTGTGATGACATCCCCCTTCATGCTGATAAGGTCTGCTCCTTCTGAACCTTTCGAACAAGCTACTAAAGTGGCTACTGATAATAGTGTAATGGCACCTGCCAATAGTTTTTTCTTCATGTCTACTCCTTTGAGATAAGTGTTACTCTATCTATTTTACTATATTTTCTTAAATTTTTCTGAAAATCATTCGCTGTCAGGCAATTGAACATCTGCTACATTTTTACGAAGCATGAGAATGCCGTCCCCCAGAGGGACTAATGTTGCGGTGAGTCCTGGATTGTCTAAGGTTGCGTCAAACAGTCTTTGAAGTCCTCGATAGATAGTTCGCTGACCTCGACGGACTTCCATAATATCCTTGGCAACATCACCACCTTGGAAAATATCATCCAAGACAACCACACCACCAACTTCCAAATGTTTGAGGATTTCTGGCAGAAAGACGATATATTTAGACTTGGCAGAATCCATAAAGACAAAATCATAGGACTCTGTCAGAGTTGATAAGACATCTACCGCATCTCCTTCTAGGAGTGTGATTTGCTTGCGACTGTCAAACTGGGCAAAATTTTCCTTGGCAAAACCAATCATTTCTGGATTGCGGTCAATGGTTGTAATCTTGGCATTTGGCGCATGTTCCGCCATCAAGAGAGCTGAAAAACCGATAGCCGTCCCAATTTCCAGAATATTTTTAGGTTGCATGGTTTCCATGAGAAAACGGAAATAAGCAACCGTTTCATGGGGAATAATGGGAATATTTTCCTTGCGGGCAAAGTCTTCTAATTCTTTCAAAGATCCTGTGACTTGCTTTTGGCGCTGACGCATCAAGTCCACAATTTCTTCCTTGACAACAGGACGACGCATGTTATGGTTGGCATTTTTACTATACGATTCAACCATTTTATGCCAATCCCAATTTTTCAACAAGGGCTTCAAACTCATTTAAACGGCGTTCAAAGACTGCAAAGGCATCGTTGAGGTAGTCTTCCTTCTCCATATCAACACCAGCTTTTCTCATGACATTAAGTGGATAGTCAGACTTACCTGCCTTGAGGTAGTCGATATAGCGGTCACGGTCTTCTTGATTACCATGGACAATCTTTTCAGCCAAGGCTGAGGCTGCTGCAAAACCTGTTGAATATTGATATACATAGTAGTTATAGTAGAAGTGTGGAATGCGGGCCCACTCGTATTGGATTTCAAGATTGTCTTCCTTACTCAAACCATAATATTCTTGGTTCAAGTCTGCGTAGAGTTTATTTAGGAAATCGCTAGTCAAAACTTCTCCATTTTGATCCGCTTGGTGGATAGCGTGTTCAAACTCAGCAAATTGAGTTTGGCGGAAAACTGTTCCACGGAAACCATCTAGGAAGTTATTGAGAATAGCAAAGCGCGTTGCGTCGTCTTCTACTTCTTCCAATAATTTCTCCGTCAAGATATTTTCATTGGTAGTTGAAGCAATCTCAGCCAAGAAGATAGAATAATCTCCGTAAACATAAGGCTGCGTTTCACGAGTATAGCTGGAATGCATACTGTGACCTGTTTCATGAACAAGGGTGAAGAGATTGTCCAGATTGTCCTGCCAGTTAAGGAGCATAAAGGCATTGGTATCGTAAGAACCGCCAGAGTAGGCACCTGAACGCTTGCCTTGATTTTCATAAACATCAATCCAACGCTTGCTGAAGGCACGTTTAACACGGCTCAAGTAATCCTCACCCAAGACTGACAAAGCATCTTCTGCCTTTTTCAAGGCTTCTTTGTAGGTAAAACTGTATTCAACAGATGAAAGCGGTGTGTAGACATCGTACATCTTGAGGTCTGAAATCCCCAAGATTTTTGAACGAAGTTCAAGGTAACGATGCAAGAGTGGCAAATGCTTGCGAACTGCTGCTACCAAATTGTCATAAACACTCTCTGGAACAAAATTTGCCGCTAGGGCTGCATGACGAGCACTCTTGTAGTTACGAACTTTAGCACGGTAGTTTTGCACCTTAACATTGGTTTGCAAGGTTTTGGCATAGGTATGTTGGAATTGTTCATAAGTTGCATAAAGAGCTTGATAAGCACCACGACGCACCTCACGATTTTTAGACTCCATCAAACGTGTGTAAGTCCCATGAGAGAGCTGAACTTCCTTACCATCATCGTCTAGGACATAGGGGAACACAACATCCGCATTGTCCAAGATAGCGAAGGTTTCACTCGCCGAACCAAAGATTTCTCCAGCTCCAGCCAATAATTCTTCTTCACGTTGTGAAAGAACATGGTCTTTCTTTTGCAAGAGCTTGTCAAAATAGTGTTGATAAACCTGCAATTTTGGTTGAGCTTCTAAAAAGTCAGCATACTGCTTTTCGCTAATCTCCATAAATTCAGGTTCATAGAATGAAAAGGCTTGGTCTAGCTGGCTGTAGAGAGTCATTGCCTTGGCGTAATACTCTTGATACTTGGCTTCACGTGTGTCTTGGTCATTTTTCATATGAGCATAAACGTAAAGCTTCTCCATTTGGCGTTCCATCTCAAGAGAAAATTCAGTAATTTCCAGTAGGCTATCCGCACTATCCAAGAGACGACCTTCATACTGGGCTACTTTCTCCAATTGTTCTGTTAAATCTTTTAAGGCTTCTTCCCAAGCCTGGTCAGTTGGGTAAATCGTTGATAGATCCCATGTATCTTTTTCATTTATTTCATGTCTTTGTAATACCATTAGATTCCTCCATCCTTTCTATTCTACCATATTTTTCAAGAAATATTGCTGATAAAAGGCTGGTGGATAAAGCTTTTGCCAATCATTTTGAAGATTTTCTTGATAATAGGTTTGAAAATACTGATAATAGCTGGTCAAATCTTGCTCAATTTGGAAAAATTTGCCTACTATTGGTCGAATTTGTGGATACCATTCTTTGAGCCCATAAGTCAGAAGATTTTCTCCCTTTTGATAGGCTTCTGCTTGTTCTTTCATCCAAAAGGGATTTTGATAATAAAGCTGTTGTCGGATATAGCGACAGATGCCCTTGTCCTGAGAAACTGTAAAATGAGATATTTTTTGTTTCTTATAGGGAAGTCGCAATATTTCCAATAAACTATCTTGACCATAGGGAAATTCCTTGATTTGATAATGGAGTTTGCCTCGAAGATCCTGGTGTATGAGATATTTAAGCCTTAAAAGCTGTTTTTCCTTATCTACTTCCCAAACATAAAAACCCATGTTTTGACTGAAATAGAGAAAACCTTGTTGCAGACGGGTTAAGCGGTCTTTGATCCACAGTTTTTGACCCAGCAACCACAGTACTTGGTAACCCTGACTACGATAGCCATCACTACGCTCCTTAAGAACTTTTTGAGGCAAGGGACTACACTGAACTTCTAGAGCTAGATTGCCATTTACAAACACATCCGCAATCTGTTTAAGCTCCGGAAGCGGGTATTCTAATTGTACCTCTGCCTCTTTTTTCAACCAGTGATAAAGAACTTCCTTATTGGCCAGGTGTTCTGGACTTTCATTTTCAAATGAAAAATCACAGTCTTTTAAAGATTTATGGGCAAAATGGGTTCGGACACTTGGTCCTTGCCGCAAACGGAGCTGACCTCCACAAGCCGGGCAGGTGTATGCTTGCTTCTCAAGCTTATCCTCTAGCACATTTACCAATTGTCCCCTAGCATTTCTCGCAACAAACATGATTTTCCTCCTTTTCTATATTATTCGTAAAAAAGAAAAAAGATCAGGAAATTTCCTAATCTTCATTCATGTTTATACTCAATGAAAATCAAAAAGCAAACTAGGAAGCTAGCCGCAAGCTGTACTTGAGTACGGTAAGGCGACGCTGACGTGGTTTGAATTTGATTTTCGAAGAGTATTATTTGATTTTTTTGGCTAGCATGGTTGCAAAGCGTAGTTGAATACGATTGCCATTTTCGTCACGACGGTGTAAATGGCCTGGATTTTCATTGTACTTAACCAATTCCCAGTCCTTGTAATAGTTCGCTAGTTCGCCTTCCTTAAAGGTAAATGGGAAGTTCACTGAACAAGGATAATCCTCCGTGTCCATGGCACAAACGATAAGGTTGTAGCCACCAATACTAGTTTGCTTCTGCATATTTTGAATAATAGCTGGAATACGGTCCGCTTGTAGAAACATGAGAACAACTGTTGAAACAATAAAATCATACTCTTGCCCAATACTAGCTGAATTGATATCGTAAAGACCAACAGGCATGTCCAGGTCTTCCTGTTCCACAATGCTTTGCAAGATTTCAAGAGCCAGTTCATTTTGATCCACAGCTGTCACATCAAAACCTTGCTGGGCTAGAAAGAGTGCATTACGGCCTTGACCACAGCCCAAATCTAAGGCTTTCTCTGGTTTTACTGTCTGCATAGCCTCTAGGACCTCTGAATGAACAGGATTGGTATTGTATTTCTTAGAGAAATAATCCTCAGGTTTACAATAAAATTCCAAATACCATTCTACATCGTCTGTAGCAGCCTCTACTCGATGCCAAGCTTGCGGTTGCGCCATTGGATTGTCTGCTCCTGCTTCAAAGAGATGTTCAGCTAGAACTTCTCCTTCTTCGGTCAATTCAATAAACTTGAGAGCTCCTTTTACAACTGTGATCTTACCCCAAGTTCCGACCTTGGTATTGTGCTTTTGCTGAACCGCCTCTGGCATGGTCTCTTTCGTCCACAGTGGCATGCGTTTGTAGGCAACTAGTTTTTCCATTTTCATTCCTCTTTTTATCGCTGGTTGACAGCTTTCATCACACGCGCGATGTCACGGTTTTGTTCACGACGTTTGATAGACTCTCTCTTATCATAGTCATGTTTCCCTTTAGCAAGTCCTAAAAGGAGTTTAGCGTAGCCATCTTTGATATAGATCTTAAGGGGAACCAGCGTCATTCCTGTTCCTTTAGTCTCTTGTTCCAATTTTTGGATTTGCTTCTTATGGAGTAGGAGTTTGCGGCGACGTTCTGGTTCCTGGTTCCAGATATTGCCCTCTTCGTAAGGCGCGATATGAACATTACTCAACCAGACTTCCCCATTTTTTACTTGGGCAAAGCCGTCCTTAAGATTGATTCGAGCTGCTCGAACGCTCTTGATTTCAGTTCCAGTCAGGACCATTCCTGCCTCTAGCGTATCTACGATTGTATAGTCGTGGTGCGCCTTTTTATTTTGTGCGACGACCTTTCCCTCGCCCTTTGCCATGTTTGGCTCCTTTCTTAGCTACTTCCTTGTAAAAAGGTTTCTTACCCTTTTTCTTCTTATCTTTCTGTGAATGCTTGCGCTTATCATTTGAGCGTCCTGATTTTCTCTTGTCTTCCTTCTTATCTGAACGACGACTTAAACCACGCCCTCTGTCACTACGACTAGACTGTTTCAAGCCTTTTTCAATCACATCAAACTCACTTGGAATGTAAGAGAAATCAATTTCCCCCGTCATCTTGTAAGCTCTTTCAACTCGGATACGAATCTGCTGTCCTACACGGAAGGTTGTTCCTGATTTCTCCCCACGAAGGGTCAAATCACGTTCATTAAAATGATAAAATTCAGGTAGATTTGTGATGTGAATCAAGCCTTCGACTGTATTTGGTAATTCAACAAAGAGACCAAATTTAACGATGCTGGACACAACCGCATCATACTCTTCACCTACGTATTCTTCCATGTACTCAGCCTTTTTCATGGCTTCGACTTCACGCTCCGCCTCAATGGCACGACGCTCACGATTGGAAGACTGGGTTGCAATCTCTGGAATCACTTGTTCAAAATGCTCGGCTATTTCCTTAGAACGGCCGTAATCCCGAATCATGCGGTGAACAAGGAGGTCTGGATAACGGCGAATCGGGCTGGTAAAGTGAGTGTAATAGTCGGCAGCTAGTCCATAATGACCGTGATTATGCTCAGAATAACGAGCCTGCTGCATAGAGCGAAGAAGCATCATGGACAATACATCCGCATACGGTTCCCCCTCAACTGCTCGCATAATATCTTGAAGTGCCTCTTGACTCATTTCACTAGCAGTCCCATAGATTCGAATACCGAAACTCGAAGCATAATCAATAAACTTCTGAACCTTTTCAGCCTTAGGCTCCTCGTGAATTCGATAGATAAAAGGTAGGTCCAGCTTGCTAAAATGCTCGGCAACTGTTTCATTGGCCATCAACATGAAGGACTCAATCATACGCTCGGCAATGCCACGCTGCCGAAGAACAATATCAACAGGCTTACCTTGTTTATCTACTAAAATTTTGGCTTCATTGGTATCGAAATTGAGGGCACCACGTTTCACACGCATACTTTCTAGTGTTTCATGAAGCTTGGCCATGAGTTCGATACTTGGAACAATTTTCTGATATTCTTGTCTCTTTTCCTCGTCGTCTGCTAGGATATCATTGACATCACTATATGTCATACGGAAGCTTGTCTTGATAACCGTTTGTGTGATAGTGTAGTTGACCACACGACCATGTTTATCAATCTCCATAATGGCAGACTGGGTCAGGCGGTCAACTTGGGGATTGAGGGAGCAGATTCCATTTGACAGTCGTTCTGGAAGCATTGGGACCACTCGGTCTGTTACATAGACTGAAGTCGCGCGGTTAAGGGCTTCCTTGTCCAGGGCAGAACCTTCGGTCACATAATAGGAAACATCTGCGATGTGAACTCCGAGTTCCAGATTGCCATTTTTTAGAGCCTTGATATGCACCGCATCGTCCAAGTCCTTGGCGTCAGCACCATCAATGGTAAAGGTAATCTCATCTCTCAAGTCCAGACGACCTTCCATATCCTTTTGAGACGGAGCATCAGGCACACTTTCTGCTTCCTTAACAACAGCCTCTGGAAATTCTGAGACAATGTCCATAGACTCCAAAACCTCAAGAACATCAATTCCGACATCTGTTGAGTGTCCCACCACATCGAGTACACTCGCGACAAAGAAATCATGTTTCTTACTCGGGTATTTGTCGATAAAGACCTTGAGAACCTCTGTCCCTTCTAGTTTTAGGGCTGGTTTCTTAACATAGACGGGTTGGCTGATTTTCTGGTTTTTCGAACGGATGTAGCCAGCATACTTAGGCTTTTCCTGATCTAGAACGATTTGGCCGACAACTGTTGTCAGGCTGTGTTCTAAGATATCGATAATTTTGGCTTCGGCAGCTGTTCCCTTATTGCGGTCAGCGACTTTCTTAATCACAACCTCAACGGTATCACCATCAATAGCATAGTTGACATCATTTTTCCCTACAAAAAGGTCGTCCTCTTCGCCTTCTAGGCTGACAAAACCAAAGCCATTTTTATGAGCATGAAAAATCCCCTTGAGAGTAATCTCATGTTTTTTCTTGACTTCTAAAGTCAAAGTTCCATCTTCTTCAAAGCGTATCTGGTGCTTTCTTTCCATTAAGGACAAGGTTTTAATCAACTCACGAAAATCCTTGGACCCGGCTTTTCCCAATGCCTGAGCCAAGTCATTGACAGTTACCTTTCCCTTATCTTGTAAATATTCTTTTATTCTATCTTTCATATTTTCTTTCTAGATTTTTTAATTTTCTTTTACTGCAAAACCTTCTAAAATATCTTTTAAAAATAAAAAGAGGCAAAGACCTAGTCCTGCCCATTATTTTCTTATCTACTTGATAATACCGTCAATGCTAAGGCAATGGCTAGCCAGAAAAAGACTAAAATCCCTGTCAAACGCTGCATTACAGCTTCAAAACCGCGTGCTTTACTACGTTCAAACAAATCACCTGAGCTGGCATCAAATACATTGCTGGATTGGTTTTTGGTTGGTTGCATGAAAATCGCAATCACAATCACAACAGATAATACTAATAAAATGGTTAATAATAGGTTATACATATCAAACTCCTTAAAATCCTTATTATTTTACCATAAAATCTACTTAGATTCAAGATGTAGGGTTACTTTTCTTTCCTTGGGACAATACTTTAAAACCTCAATCTTGTCTGGATGGGTTTTTGAATTTTTACTGGTTAGGTAATTGATACTGCCACAAGAGGAGCATTTGAGATTAATTTTTACTCGCACTAGATTTCCTTTACTTTTAATAATGTTCGAAATTGAAGAAGGTTAAAGAGACAACTAAAGGCAACACAAAGGCTTGTCGCATAAAATACTGCATGGTAGCCAAATTGACCTGCTACTGCAGAACCTGCCATAGGCCCAACGACACCTCCCAGATAAAAGAATACCTGATTGAAGGCAAAGACCCTCGAAATACCGGCTTTGGGAGTCATTTTACTGAGAAGAGCATTAACTCCAGGAATCAAGGCACCTGTCCCCAATCCAAAGAAGAATCGATAAAGTCCTAGTTGAAGGGGGCTAGAGGCATTGGCACAGAGAAGATATATGATGACTGAATAAAGCTGGGCTACAACCAAGAGGCGATGATTGCCCACCTTGTCACCTAGCTTGCCCATAACTCCCGCACTCATCATACTGGAAAAGCCCATACTGGATACAATCAAACCAGAGACAAAAAGAAGATTCTCTGTCTGGCCTAAGTCGCGCACATACAGAGCTAAGATAGGGCCGATTGATTGGGCTGAAAATTGGATGACAAAACTGGTCAGAAAGAGGTTGACCAAAAGATAGGGATATTTAACTGATGTAAATAATTCCTTTGTTGGGATGGACTTTTCCTTGGCTACTGGTTGAAAATCTTCCTTGATAAAGAAAATAGTCAAAACAGCAGCTAAAAATAGAAAACAACCAACCAGTAAAAAGACAGTACGAATGCCAAATAATTCTGCGATAAAGCCACCAATAAAGGGACCAGTTAGAGTACCTGCAACTACGCCTGTAGACAAAGTTCCAAGAGCAGAGCCTGATTTCTCCTTGGGAACCTGACTGGCTATCAGGGCTGTTGCATTGGGAACAAAACCCGCAAATACACCATTCAGTAAACGAAGAAAGATTAGCCAATAAATATTTGGCACAAAGGCCAAGCCTCCCATAGTGATAGTCATGGCAAGACCTGCCCGAATCATCATGGGTTTTCGACCGTATTTATCAGCAAGGATACCCCAGATAGGAGAAAAGAGCGCTGCGGAAATAGCAGAGACAGAAATAGCTAAGCCTGCATAAAAAGCGACTTGCTCACTCCCTACACCTAGATTTTCCACAAAGATGGGCATAAAAGGCACAACTAAGGAAATACTGGCTCCTGTCAGAAAATTACCAAACCAGGCAATGCGCAGATTATCCTTCCAGTTAATCTCTGTCATCTTGCTTACCTCCCTCAAGCAGGGAGACCACTTGAGTAAGAAGCTGGTTCTGATTGCCATTGTTGTTTAAAACATGGCTGGCCAAATCTTTCTTTTTCTCTAAAGGCCACTGGGCTGCCAGACGAGACTCAGCTTCATCTTTGGACAAGTGGTCTCTTTTCATTAGACGTTCTACTTGGACATCTCGATCCACATAGACCAGCCACGTCTCATCAAACCAAGCACTGTAGTCCTGCTCAAAAAGTAGGGGAATATCCACGAAGAAAATCTCTTCTGTCTGAGCCAATTGGTCTCTTAATGTAGCTAGTTCCTCACGGATAATCTCTCCTTGGATTTGCTTAGACCATTCTCGTTCTTCAGGATTTGAAAAGATAAGATTAGCTAGGAGAGGGCGATTGAGTTCTCCATTTTCAAGGATGATTTCTTTCCCAAAGTGCTGGACTAGAGCCTCAAACAGACGACCACTAGGCTTCTGTAGTTGGTGGACGACTGCATCGGCATCCACCACTTGAAAGCCTTGCTTTCTTAGAAAATTTGTCACGGTTGACTTACCAGAGGCAATTCCCCCAGTGATTCCGATAATTTTTCCCATCAGCCCCTCCTTTGGCAGTTTGGACAAAAGTGAGTTCCACGTCCGCCTAGTTGGATTTTCTCAATGATGGTACCACAGCGTACACATTCTTGACCAGCCTTGTCATAGACCTGATGAAAATCCTGCATAGTTCCATCTTCCCCAAAGGCATTGGTATAGGTCCGAATGGTGGAACCACCTTTTTCAACAGCCTGTCCCAAAACAGCAATGGTCTGGTCATGAATGGCTGTCGCTTCTTCTGCTGTCAAAGTCTGGGAAGGTCTTGCCGGATGAACCTGAGCTCGCCAGAGAACCTCATCCACATAGATATTGCCAAGTCCAGCTACCAAGGTCTGGTCTAGGAGATGGGATTTGATAGGCTTTTTAGATTTAGTTAGAGCAGATTGAAAGACCTGTAAATCAAAGTCTTGTTCGCTTGGTTCAGGACCTAGTTTTTTAGAAATAAAGTAGGCGTCTAAAAGGTCAGGAACCAAGAGTTCCATAGTACCAAACTTGCGAACATCCTCATAAACGAGCGTGCTACCATCCTCAAACTGGAAGAAAACATGGGCATGCTTACGTTCAGGAACCTGGTCTGGATAGTAAAAATACTTGCCTTCCATGCGCAAATGGGAAATCAAGACCTTGTCTGTCAGGTAGAAAATCAAATATTTACCACGACGTCCCATTGACTCAACAATCTGACTAGGCAGCTCCTTTTGAAACTCATCCAAATTCGTCTTAATCATCTTGGGATAGCGAATTTCTACACTCGAAATCTTCTTACCCAAAATCAATTTTTCCAAGCCACGTCGAACGGTTTCAACCTCAGGTAATTCAGGCATAAGTCCTCCTTCTGTAAAAACAAGAAGCAGGCATGAGCCCACCTCTACTTAGTATTCTTTTTCATTATAGCCAAAGTCAGCCAAATCTAGCTTTTTATCACGCCAGTTTTTCTTAACCTTGACCCATGTTTCTAGGAAGACCTTATCTCCTAGCATAAGTTCGATATCACGACGGGCCATGCTACCAATTTTCTTAAGCATAGCACCACCTTTACCGATGATAATCCCTTTTTGACTATCACGCTCGACCATAATTGTTGCACGGATGTGAACCTTGTCTGTCTCTTCGTCTCGTTTCATAGAATCCACAACTACTGCGACAGAATGCGGAATCTCTTCACGAGTTAGGTGCAAGACTTTCTCGCGAACCATTTCTGAAACTAAGAAACGCTCTGGATGGTCTGTAATTTGATCAGACGGGAAATACTGGAATCCTTCGTCCAGATTTTCACTCAAAATATCCACTAGACGAGAGACGTTATTTCCTTGAAGGGCTGAGATTGGTACAATTTCCTTAAAGTCCATCTGATTACGAAAATCATCAATCTGAGACAAAAGCTGGTCTGGATGAACCTTGTCAATCTTGTTCACCACCAAAATCACAGGAACCTTGGCAGCCTTGAGACGCTCGATAATCATGTCGTCCCCCTTACCACGCGCTTCATCAGCAGGCACCATGAAAAGAACGGTATCCACTTCGCGAAGGGTACTGTAGGCAGACTCAACCATGAAATCTCCAAGGGCCGTTTTAGGCTTATGAATCCCTGGGGTATCGATAAAGACGATTTGTTCCTTATCAGTCGTGTAAATTCCCATGATTTTGTTGCGCGTTGTCTGCGCTTTGTCACTCATGATGGCAATCTTTTGTCCCATAACGTGATTTAAAAAGGTTGACTTCCCAACATTGGGACGTCCTAAAATGGCTACAAAGCCTGATTTAAAAGTCATAATTTCCTCTTACTGCTTAAAATATTAAATCCCAGATTCTTGGGAGAAAAATCAATGCGCCTGTTAAGGCTGCGAAAATAGAGACCACTAATACCGCGCCAGCTGCCATATCCTTGGCATTTTTAGCCAGCATGGAAAAGTGATAGTGACTGGCTAAATCCACCACATTTTCAATAGCAGAGTTGATAATCTCAAACGCTACTACCAAGAAAATGCTCAATAGGAGAAAGAGCCATTCGATTCGTGACACCTGAAAAACAAAACCTGCAAGGATGACTACTAGAGCCGTCACGGCATGTTTTCTCATATTGCGTTCTTCCTTGATGGCAGTAAAAATCCCTGTGATAGCAAATTCTAAACTGGATATCAGGTCACGATTTTTCCATTTTCGTTTATTGTCTTGTGAGTCCATAGGCTGTCAAAATTTCTTCTTGTAAACCGAACATCTCCGCTTCTTCTTCCGGAGTGTAGTGATCATAGCCGTTGATATGTAAAAAGCCGTGTACTGCCAAGAAGCCCATCTCACGCTCAAAGCTGTGACCATATTCCTCAGCCTGCTCATGAGCCTTATCGATAGAGATGAACAGTTCCCCAATATAGGCATCAAACTCAGACATCATCTCTGCCAATTCTGGATTTTCAAGCAAATCCTCTTCGTCAAAGGCAATTTCCAATTCTGGTTTATATTCAAGACTGATGACATCTGTCGGACGGTCTGTGTCACGGTACTCCAGATTGAGTTCATGACTACGCTCGTTGGTCACAAAGGTAACTGCCATTTCCTTGTCTTCTTTGCCTAATTTTTGGGCTGCAAATTCCAAAATTTCTTGGGTTTGTTGCAACATTTCTTTTGAAACTTGACCAGTTTCATCTACCATTTCAATATACATGTGCTTCTCGTTTCTCTTTACTTGGCTTTATTATACCACATTTCCATGATTTTATTCTACCTTTTTGATATAATACTATGGAATACAATCACAAGGAGAGAACGATGTCATTTGACGGATTTTTTTTACACCACATGGTTGAGGAATTGCAAAGAGAGTTAGTGAACGGTCGCATTCAGAAAATCAATCAGCCTTTTGAACAAGAGTTGGTCTTGCAAATCCGCAGCAATCGCCAAAGCCATCGCCTGCTCCTTTCTGCTCACCCAGTTTTTGGACGCATTCAGCTGACCCAAACGACTTTTGAAAATCCAGCTCAACCTTCCACCTTTATCATGGTTTTGAGAAAGTATTTGCAGGGGGCCCTGATTGAGTCGATTGAGCAAGTGGAAAATGACCGTATTGTGGAAATCACGGTTTCCAATAAAAACGAGATTGGAGACCATATTCAGGCTACCTTGATTATCGAGATTATGGGTAAACACAGTAATATTCTACTGGTCGATAAAAGCAGTCATAAAATCCTCGAAGTCATCAAACACGTTGGATTTTCGCAAAATAGCTACCGCACTTTACTTCCTGGATCGACCTATATCGCTCCGCCAAGTACGGAATCTCTCAATCCTTTCACGATCAAGGACGAGAAACTTTTTGAAATCCTGCAAACACAGGAAACGACAGCTAAACAGCTTCAAAGCCTCTTTCAAGGTCTGGGACGCGATACGGCAAATGAATTGGAAAACATTCTGGTTAGTGATAAACTATCTACTTTCCGTAACTTTTTCAGTCAAGAAACCAACCCATGCTTGACAGAGACTTCTTTCAGTCCAATTCCTTTTGCAAATCAAGTAGGAGAGCCTTTTACTAGTCTTTCTGATTTGTTGGACACCTACTATAAGGACAAGGCTGAACGCGACCGCGTCAAACAGCAAGCCAGTGAACTCATTCGCCGTGTTGAAAATGAACTTCAAAAAAATCGCCATAAGCTGAAAAAACAAGAAAAAGAGTTACTAGCGACAGACAATGCTGAGGAATTTCGCCAAAAGGGTGAATTGCTGACAACCTTCCTCCATCAAGTGCCTAACGACCAAGACCAGGTTATCCTAGACAACTACTATACCAACCTACCTATAACGATTGCGCTTGATAAGGCCTTGACTCCCAACCAGAATGCCCAACGCTATTTTAAACGGTATCAGAAACTAAAAGAAGCTGTCAAATACTTGACTGATTTGATCGAAGAAACCAAGGCAACCATTCTCTATCTGGAAAGTGTGGAAACCGTCCTCAACCAAGCTGGACTAGAAGAAATAGCCGAAATCCGTGAAGAATTGATTCAAACCGGCTTTATTCGTAGAAGACAGCGGGAGAAAATCCAGAAACGCAAAAAACCAGAACAGTATCTGGCCAGTGATGGTAAAACTATCATCTATGTCGGACGCAATAACCTGCAAAATGAAGAGCTAACCTTTAAAATGGCCCGCAAGGAGGAACTTTGGTTCCATGCCAAAGACATCCCTGGAAGCCACGTTGTCATCTCAGGCAATCTTGACCCATCTGATGAAGTCAAAACAGACGCAGCAGAACTGGCCGCCTACTTCTCTCAAGGGCGCCTGTCAAATCTGGTTCAGGTGGATATGATTGAAGTCAAGAAACTCAACAAACCAACTGGTGGCAAACCCGGCTTTGTCACTTACACAGGACAAAAGACCCTCCGTGTCACACCAGACCCCGAAAAAATCGCATCTATGAAAAAATCCTGATTTTACTTGAAATCAGGATTTTTAGCTTATACTCTTCGAAAATCTCTTCAAACCACGTCAACGTCGCCTTGCCGTATATATGTGACTGACTTCGTCAGTCTTATCTACAACCTCAAAACACTGTTTTGAGCAACCTGCGGCTAGTTTCCTAGTTTGCTCTTTGATTTTCATTGAGTATTATACTCAAATCATATCCAGTTATAGGACTAATCTTTGCCACCTAGTTTTTCATTGATTTTCATCATCACACTAGCAATTTTTTCGCCCCAATAAGGGTCTGAGGCATATTCCACATTCATACCAGAAGCCTTATTTCCAAGGAAAGTTCTGCCCCTATCGATATAATTTTCCTTAATCCACTTGGTTGCACCTAAAATTCCCTTATCCACATCATCAAATGTCTTGGCAGAAAGGTATGGTGTCGTATCATAGGCTGTAATGCCAAAGAAATTATTCTTATCTTTGGCAATCTTACTACGTCCCCAGTCGCTTTCTAAGGCACTATGGGCAAGGAGATAGAGGGCATTGATATGGTAATGTTCTTCGGCTTCCTTAAAGGTAGCGCCCTTGTTCTCCAAAAGGCTATTGTTAATGTTTAGCAGACTAAATACCTTATCCAAGTCTTCAGCACTATAGTTTGTAGCCTCTGTCAAATCTTTAAAAAGGAAGGGATTTTCAAGCTTAAAACCATCAAAATGCAGGCCATCTGCCGAATAATATTTCTTGCCCACTTCCATATCAGGAAGATGAGAAGCTACTGGGATACTAGCATTCTGAGCCACATAGTGATAAAAACGGTGGCCATCACTCTCATAATAAGGGATAAAATCCTTACTAGCATCTAGTGCTTGTAAATCTTCTGTTTTCATATAGCCTGACAAACCAGAAACAGTAATAGCCAGGCGCTTATCATCACTTTTTCTATCCTTGTCTAGCCAGACGACACTAGCTTGCGATATATAGGACAGCTTTTCACCATCTGCATTATAAACATTGGCTGTGACAGGTACCACTTGATAATAAGCAGCATTTTCATTTGTAGCTTTTTCTCCAAGCCATTTACCATCGCTTCCAAGCTGATAACCATCTACTGTCTCATTTTTCGCCATATAGCCACCGGATTTGAAGTAGTACCAGGCTTGACTTTTAGAATCGTATAACCATTCTTTCTCAGCCATTTTACCATCAGATTTGAGGTAAAACCATGACTCTTTATCCCAAACCCATTCATTGACTGCCATATAGCCACCGGATTTTAGATAATAATAGTGACCATTTTCGAAAATCCATTCTTTCTCAGTCATTTTCCCATCAGACTTGAGGTAAAACCAAGATTCCTTATCCCAAATCCATTCATTTGCTGCCATATAGCCACCGGATTTTAGATAATAATAGTGACCATTTTCGAAAATCCATTCTTTGTCAGCATGATTTCCAGTTTCTTTGATGTAAAACCAAGATTGGTATTGTTTGTCAAAAAGCCAACCTTGCTGTACTTTGGCGCCACTGGCATTCACATAAGCCTGGTCAATCCACTGACTTGTCAGTAAATAACCACCGGATTTAAAATAATAGTCCTTCCCTTTGATTTGGAGCCATTCTTTCTCTGCGTGCTGTCCATCTGATTTTATATAAAACCAAGCGTCGTATTGAGAATCAAATACCCAGTCTTCTATTACCTTGGCACCTGATGCACCAACATAGGAAGTACCTACCCAGGCATTTCTTTTCATTTTCCCATTTTGGTCAAGATAATAGAAAGCCCCCTTGTCTTCTATCCATTCTGACTTGGCCATATAGCCACCAGATTTGAGGTAAAAATAGTCGTCACCTTGTTTCAGCCATTCATTTTCAGCATAGTTGGCATCTTCTTTTATATAAAACCAAGATTGATAATGAGCATCAAAAACCCACTCATTAGCTGCTTGACTGCCGTCTGTTTTCAGGTATTGTTTTCCTTGCCAAGTACCATCACTGGCCATTACACCCTCTGGACTAGCT
This sequence comes from Streptococcus pseudopneumoniae, assembly GCF_038148955.1. Lineage (GTDB taxonomy): Bacteria > Bacillota > Bacilli > Lactobacillales > Streptococcaceae > Streptococcus > Streptococcus pseudopneumoniae_T. The sequence continues at coordinate 43,171 of NZ_JBBJZY010000010.1, read as the reverse complement.
AAGAAAAATAGCAGAGCTAAAAAAATAAATCTTACTTTCTTCATTAACCTTCTTCCTCTGTTCTTACTCATTTCATTATATCAAAATTCTCTATAATCAACATTACAAACTCATAAAAAATCAAGAACAGATTGATTGCAGTTTACCTCAGAGACTCTTTTACTTCCTTGCGAAGATTTTCTAGACTGCTGATACTATATTTATCCATAACCTTTGGTAAATTTTCGATGATGTCAGGACAGGCGTAAGGATTGGTAAAGTTGGCTGTTCCAACTCCAATAGCAGATGCTCCAGCCAGATACATTTCTAGGGCAGCTTCAGCCGAATCCACTCCTCCCATTCCAATGATAGGCAGGTCTGTTGTTTGGGCGACTTGGCGGATGAGTTTGAGGGCTACTGGAAAAACTGCTGGACCAGACATTCCACCTGTTCCATTGGCCAAGATTGGTTTTCTGGTTTTGAGGTCAAAGCGCATTCCAACTAGAGTATTGATCATGGTTAAACCACTTGCCCCCGCATCTTCTGCAGCTTTTGCGACAGTAACGATATCGGTCACACTCGGGGTTAATTTGACATAAACTGGCACATCAGACGCTTCTACAGCTGCTTTCACCACATCATAAGCTAAATCTGGATCTTGACCAATCAAAAGTCCGTGATTACAGTGGTCAACATTGGGACAAGAAATATTGAGCTCGATAGCCTTTACATTAGTTGCCTTGGAAATACCATGAGAAACAGCCGTATACTCTTGTTTTGAAAAACCGGCCACATTAGCAATAATAGGAAGATTTGGATATTCTCTTTCCAGCCAAGGCAGTTTTTCAGCTAAGACAGCTTCCAAACCCGGATTTTGCAAACCGATTGCATTGAGCATACCAGCAGGTGTCTCTGCTACCCTTGGAGTTGGATTGCCAAAGCGTGGTTCAAGGGTTGTCGCCTTGATCATAATAGAACCTAAAAGGTCTAAATCATAGTACTTGGCATACTCTTGGCCAAAACCAAAACAGCCTGATGCTGGAATAATCGGATTTTTCAAATTCAAACCAGGTAGAGAAACTTGTAAACGATTTCTAGTCATGATTTTCTCCTTATAATACAACTGTTCCTGTGCGGAAAACAGGGCCATCTTCACAGACACGTTGGCTGACCGTCTCGCTTTCTGGCACTTTTAGGACGCAGGCATAGCAAGCCCCCATCCCACAAGCCATACGAGATTCCAGAGATAGATAGGCTCTTGGGTGGTCATAAAAGGTTTGATTGATATACTTCATCATTCCAGGCGCCCCACATGAGTAAACAGCATCAAATTGACTGTCTAAATCATTGATGACAACAGAAACATTTCCCTTGATGCCATAAGAACCATCATCTGTCGTTACAAAGACCTGACCATATTGGGCCAATTCCGTCTCTAAAATAACAGCATCCTTGTTGGCAAAACCTAGGACTATCACTACTTTCACACCACGCACATGCAATTCCTTGGCCACTTCAAGCAAGGGTGGAACACCAATCCCACCACCAACGAGAAGAACCTGATTCTGCTCATCAAGGTCAGACAAGTCAAAACCATTTCCCTGAGGCCCCATCACATCAAGAGTATCTCCCTGACTTAAGGTTGAAAAAATAGCTGTTCCAGCTCCCTCAATCCGATAAATAAGGCGACACTGCTTGTTAGACTTATCAATAGACGAAATTGAAATAGGGCGGCGCAAGAGATGGGCGTCATCAGGCACACGCAGGTGAAGAAATTGGCCTGCTCGCATGGCTTCAACCATCTCTCCTTCTAGGACTAATTCAAAGATTGCTGGCGCAATTTCCTCTTGTGCAACCACCTTCATGGTTTCCAAACGAATGGCACCCAAACGTTTCTTACATGTGGGATTCATGACTTTTCCTCCTTAAATTTTAAGGGGACCAGACAAAGAAAAGACCTTGCGATTGCAAGGCCTCAGTTAAAATCGTACAAGACAAGAGAGCACACTCAAAAAGTCTCCTCTAGAAAATTGTACTATTCTTTTATCTGACACCTTGTGAGTCTCTCTGGACTCCCCTTAAAGGTTAAATTTTTATTAGTATACTCTTTCAGCTAAAAAAAGTCAAGTAGAAAACGAACATTCTACTTGACTTCATGAGATTATTTTTCACGAATGACTTCGACCTTGTATCCATCAGGGTCTTTGACAAAATAATAGTTTGGTGCAGTTCCTGGTAAGCCATTTGGTGCAGTAACTTCATAACCTTTTGCACTGTGCTCTTGATGAAGAGCCTCAAGATCAGGTGTACTGAGGGCGATATGGGCAAACCCATCTCCAACCACATAAGGACCATGATCGTAGTTATAAGTCAACTCCAACTCATAGTCATCACCTTCAAGTCCTAGATAGACAATCGTGAAGGCATGGTCTGGAAAATCTCTGCGGCGCAATTCTTTAAAACCAAAAGCATCTTGATAAAATGCGATTGATTTTTCAAGATTTTCTACTCGCAAGCAAGTGTGTAGCATTTTTGAAGCCATATTTTTCTCCTTTATTTCTAAAAAGACTGGGACAATCCTGTTCCAGTCTTATCAGTTATTATTTACCAAGTTTTGCTTTAGCTGCATCTGCAAGAGCTGTGAAAGCTGCTGCATCGTTAACAGCCAAGTCAGCAAGCATTTTACGGTTAACTTCGATCTCAGCCAATTTCAAACCATGCATCAATTGTGAGTATGAAAGTCCGTTCATACGAGCTGCCGCGTTGATACGAGTGATCCACAATTTGCGGAAGTCACGTTTTTTCTGACGACGGTCACGGTATGCATAGTAGTAAGAGTTCATTACTTGTTCTTTTGCAGTACGGAACAAGATGTGTTTAGCTCCATAGTAACCTTTTGCTAATTTAAGAATACGTTTACGACGTTTGCGTGATACAACGCCACCTTTAACACGTGCCATGTTTTATTTCCTCCAAATATTTCCTAGAATTGTTTACTTACAGTCAAGCTATTATTTCAAGCGAGTAAGCATTGCTTTGATACGTTTGTAGTCTCCTGAATGCACCATAGATGCTTTACGAAGATGACGACGTTGTTTCTTAGTTTTTCCGTGGAAACGGTGAGAAGTGTAAGCACGGAAACGTTTAAGTCCACCAGAACCTGTACGTTTGAAACGTTTAGCTGATGCGCGGTGTGTTTTTTGTTTTGGCATGATTTTTTCTCCTTTATTTAACTTTCTGACAATTATTTTTTGTCAGTCGCTGGCGCCAATTGCATGAACATTTGACGTCCATCCATTTTAGCACGTTGTTCGATGATGGCAATATCTTGAGTTGCTTCAGCAAACTCGGCTAAAACTTTTGCACCAATCTCTTTATGGGTAATCATACGACCCTTAAAGCGAATAGATACCTTAACTTTATTTCCTTTTTCAAGGAATTTGCGTGCATTGCGAAGTTTTGTATCAAAGTCACCCTTGTCAATCGTTGGACTTAGACGAACTTCTTTCACAGTAACAACACTCTGTTTTTTACGTTGTTCTTTTTGCTTCTTCTGGTACTCAAATTTGAACTTACCGTAGTCCATAATTTTTGCAACAGGCGGTTTGGCTTGGGGTTGAATCAATACTAGGTCAACATTAGCGTTATCAGCCAAAGCTTGCGCTTCACTGAGTGGCTTGATGCCTAGCTGTTCTCCTTCAAGACCAATCAAGCGAACTTCACGTACACGAATCTCATCATTGATGAATAAGTCTTGCTTTGCTATGGTTTTCACCTCTTTTGTTTTATTAGAGAAAAACAATAGCGGACTCGTAAATATACAAGCCCGCACGTTATGATAGCGTTTCTTAGAAACTTTTCATCCGTAGGGCCAGGCAACTGAATGTCACAAGGCGAGAAGCTCTCACTTCTGCTTTTCTCAACTTTTATATGATACCAAGTTTTCGAACTCTTGTCAAGATAAAAAGTTATTTTTTTGAAAAGTTTCTGCTCATTAACCGACCGTTTCAATCTCCCAACTATTCCACCCTTTAAAGCGTATAGCTCCCTGCTGATCAGTTCGGTAAATTCTGCTATTGTTACCTTCCAGTCGTGTCAAGGTTTCCTGATGGGGTAATTTCGCACGATTGTTCTTTCCAACTGAGATAAGAGTAAGCTCTGGTTTGAGCTGTTCTAGGAAAATTGGATTTGTTGAATTTTTAGAACCATGTTGACCAGCTTTCAAAACATCCACTTTCAAGTCTGGGTAGTTCTTCAGCAAATCCTTCTCTCCTTTTTCCTCCAAATTTCCTGTGAAGAGAAAGTGCTTATCCAAAAGTTTTCCATACAGAACTAGGGAGTCTTCATGACCTCCATCTCCAATTTCCCTTGGATATAGGACTTCTAACTGACTTCCGAAAATTGGCAAATTCTCTCCCACTGACACACTACGCACCTTGGTTTGAGTCGCCTGTAGTTCTGCCACAAATTCCTTCTGTTTCAGACTGCCTTTTGACACTAAAATTTCGCCTACATGAAAAGCCTTGGTCACCTCCAACAAATCTCCAACATGCTCCTTGTCCGTATTTGTCAAAACTAGCTGGTCAATCTTGACTACTCCGCGACTTTTGAGATAGGGAATCAAGGTTCGTTGAGCATTGCTGGTCGTCGTCTTTTCTTGCCATTTTTCTATTTTCTTACTAGACTCTGCCTTACCGCCTACATCTATGAGAATGGTTTTACCAGTTACATCCCTTAGGAAAATACTTTCCCCTTGCCCCACATCCAGCATGGTAATTTCATTTTCCAGTGGATACTTGGTCAGGAAAAAGAGACCCGTAATCAATAAGCTTAATACTGCTAGCCTTTTAATGTTTTTCCTCAAATCATAGACCAAAGCCAAAGAAATCAACAATAAAATTAAAAGCCATGCATTGGGTTGTCCAAAGACCAGAGGCCTACTTGCCAGCTGCGATACCAAGCGAATAGTCCCCTCCAACCACTCAAAGATAAAGTTCAGCTGAATGACTGGATAGAGAAATGAAAGGGCAAATAAGATAGACAAGAGCGGTAAAAAGACCAAGTCAAATAGAAAAGAAAAGACAAAGGTCAAAAGGATGGACCAAGGCTGAAATTCCGCAAAATAGAAGGATAGGATGGGTAATATGCCCAAAGAAATAACCAGACTTTCTCTAGCAACAGCCTTAAGCCCCTCGCCTTCTTTGCTGGTCATGGTCAAGATAAAAGCATAAGCGCAGGACAAGACTCCTCCTGCTGTCAAGAAAAAGGTGGGCATGACGATAAAGAGGACAAGCACAGTCAGGGCAAAATTATCCAAGCCCTTAATACCATGTTGAGCCAGTAACTTTTGCAAAAGACTGCGAATGACCGATGCTGAAAATCCAGTCAGGCCCGCATAGATAAGGGAAAAGGGATAAGTCAGCCATTTCAACTTTTCTTGGGTCAAACCCAATCGCAAGAGAAGTTTCTTAAATCCATCCATGAAAAATCCTACCTGCATACCGGACAAGGCAAAAAGGTGGATAATTCCTAGACTGGAATAAAGCTCATTCATCTCCTCAAAGTCCGTATCCAGATGTCCTAGCAAGAGCCCCGTCATGTAGTTGCGCATAGGGTCTGGAAAGTGCGTCTTAATCCAAACTACAGCCTTTCGACGTAAGCTGGACAGGTTTTCACCTATATCCCAACTTCCAACCTTTTGAAGTGACTGGATTTTTTTGATATTGAGAGTCTGGTAAATTCCCTGAGTCTTCAGATAGGCTTGGTAGTCAAAGCCACCAAAATTTCTCTTCCCTTCTGGCTCCGAAAGTTTTCCTTCTAGTTCCAAGTCATGAAGGGATGTTAAAGCTTGGAATTGTTCTTTTTCATTCTCGGACTGAAGCTTGTAATAGACTTGAAAAATGCGTCCATCAGACTTGCCACGAAAGGATAAGCTATCACCATTGACTTTGATAGTATCTGGTAAAATCCGCACCCTCTCAACAGAATCCGCTAGGTTTTGACTCGCTTGGCTCTGTTGCCAATTTTGAAACAGAAACCAAAATCCAAAGATTCCACAAATCACTAGAACTTTGCTAGCAGATTTCCACGGAAATTGGATAAAGAGACAGACTAGCAGAAAAACGAAGCCCAGCAGTGCGAGATAGGATGCTGAGAAAATGGCGTAGTAAAGCCAGAGCAATAGAAAACTCAGATAGATTAGGGGGATAGGAAAACTCTTAATCCACTGTAACATAGTCTTTTAACTTTTCTATGGTCTTGGCACCAATGCCAGAGACTTTCTTGAGTTCATCAACCGACTTAAATTTCCCATTTGCCTCACGATGGTCGATAATGTCCTGAGCTCGTTTTCCTCCCAGTCCCTTGACCTGCTTGAGTTCTTCCAGACTGGCCTTGTTGAGATTGACCTTCTTGTCCTTGCTTGTTGAAGAAGGCGCTCCAGAACCTGCCTGTTGACTAGCTACTTCTTCTCCCTTAGATGGAACGTAAACCAGAGCCTCGTCACTAACTTTCTGAGCTAGATTGAGCCCCTTGCTGTCTGCTTGCTCTGTCAAGCCACCAGCCTTCTGAACAGCATCATTGACTCGACTACCTACCGGCAAGTTATAAATCCCTGGTGATTTAACAGCACCTTTGACATCTACTGTGATTAGATCTTGTTCAAGGGGTTCTTCCTTTTCTTCCTTCTTCACTTCCTTTTCGGTCGATGAACCCTTGGAAACAGCTGCAACTTCTGCCTGTAAATTCGTTTCTTTGACAGGTGTTTGTGGAGCTGGCTTTAGCAGGAAAAATCCTCCGACAAGTAATCCCAGACCAGTACAGATGACAATGATTTTATACTCTTTTATTTTCTCTATAATTGCTTCCATATTTTCTCCTCTCTTATATTATTCGTAAGAGGAAGAAAAAACAGTTGAAAATTTCTTCTCAACTGCTTATTTATTTGCAAAATAATCTTCCTTGGTCAAGACATAATGAATTCTTGTAACGATTCGGCCTTCTTCATGCTGGTCCATACAAGCATATGGTTCTGCATGGGAAAAACGCATGCCTGATTTCTCCATGACCTTTCCAGATGCAGGATTGTCCTTATCATGAAGGGCAATCAACTTATTCATCCCTATCTTCTCAAAAGCTAGCTCAATTACGGCACGATTGGCTTCTGTCGTCAATCCTTGATTCCAATACTTTTTATTGATAATATAGCCAATAGCTGCCTTCTTAAGAACAGGATCAATCTTGTGCAAATCAATGGTTCCGATAAATTTGCCATTGCTTTTTAGTTCTATTCCCCACCGTCCCAAGGGATTGGCCAAGTAGAACTGAGCAATGTTATTCTTGGTTTCTTCCAAGCTTTGATTTGTTGGAAAAGTGTAGCGCGTATTTTCTCTGTCCGAGGCGTAGGCAAACATTGCTTCTGCATCATCCAAGGTTACAGGTCTAAGCAATAAACGCTCAGTCTCCACTATTGGATACTGAGCTAGTTTTAAAAAGATTGATTCCATAGGATTCCACCACTTGAAAAGTTTCTAACTAAGATAAGGATATTGAATGAAATATTTAAAACGCAAATTTATACTTAGCATTGAGATAACTTTAAGTACAAAAGAGCTATCCTTCAGACAGAGATTGAGACTCTAATTCTTCACTCTCTTCTTTTTTAACTGGAGCTGGTTCATAAGCTCGGATAATCTGAGCGACAACTGGATGGCGAACCACATCCTTAGCTGAAAAATGAACAAAGTCAATCTGATGGATGTTCTTGAGTTTCTCTTGAGCATCAATCAAACCGGACTTGACATTCCGTGGTAGGTCAATCTGACTGATATCTCCATTGACAATCATCTTAGAATTAAAACCTAAACGAGTCAAAAACATCTTCATCTGCATAATGGTCGTGTTTTGCGCCTCATCAAGAATGACAAAGGCATCATCCAAGGTCCGGCCACGCATATAGGCAAGGGGCGCAATCTCGATAATTTCACGCTCCATGAGTCGAGTCGTTTGGTCTTTCCCAAGAATCTGATACAAGGCATCATAAACAGGTCTAAGGTAAGGATCTACCTTCTCCTTAAGATCACCCGGAAGAAAACCTAGACTCTCTCCTGCTTCCACCGCTGGGCGTGTCAGGATAATTCGTTTGACTTGCCCACGTTTAAGGGCAGTCACTGCCAAGGTCACTGCAAGGAAGGTCTTCCCTGTCCCTGCAGGTCCGATTCCAAAAGTCACATCATGCTGTTTAACACTATCCACATAAAGCTTTTGACCCAATGTTTTGACACGAATCGGTTTACCAGTATTGTCCTTGATAATTTCTTCTTCGTAAAGGGCGACAAACTTGTCAATTTCATCATTTTTGACCATGCTAATCGCAGTAACCACATCTGGCGTGCCAACGGTCATCCCACGATTCACCAAAACCATCAAAGCCTGAATAACCTGACGGGCTTCTTCACAGGCAGTCTCTTCTCCCAAAACCTGGACAATCTCCGTACGGGCATGAATCACCACATCAAGCTCTTCTTCCATTAAACGAAGATGGCGCTCATTGGAACCAAAAAGATGAAACAGGTCATCTGGATGACTCAGTTGAATGTCTATTGAATGTTCCTTCAAATAAAGAACCTCTCTAATCCTTTTATTTCTTTTTATTATAGCAAAGGGATGGATAAATTACTAGCCCAAACCTAATGAATAAAGTCTAGTGTTCTAAGTATTCTTGCCAGATAGAATCAAAATCCCCCAGATTAAAAGAGAAACTGGCATGTTCCTCCAAAAATCGACTGACCTCATCAAAATCATCTGTGTGTTTTGGAAAAGCTGACTCTTCAAAGGCTAGGTCTGCCAGGATAGCCTTAGGACTGTTACTTTTAGGATTGCGCTCAGTCATGAGCCAAGTGTAAAATGATTTTCTCATAAGTCTCCCTAAATCAACTCTGTCCCAAACTGGTCCTGCTTGATTTTACCAGCCTTCATCAAGCCGCCGAGTGCTTTCTTAAACTGACCTTTAGAAATGCCAAAGGTGGCCTTGATGTCGTCTGGAGATGACTTATCATTTAAGGTCATGAAACCGCCATTGCTTTCCAAATAGGTCAAAATCATCTGAGCATCATTTTCCAACATCTCAAAGGAACGCGGTTTGAGGGAGAGGTTCAAGGTACGGTCCACTTCACGGAAACCAATGACACGCGCATCCAACACTTGCCCCAAACGAGGCTCTGCGTAACGCTCGCTAGGATGGATAAAACCAAGCATGTTATTCTCTGGTAGGTAGACAAAAGTTCCTGAAAGCTTGAGGCGGTACACAATGGCTGGCCAGTTTTGGTTCTGCATGTTGTTGTAGGCAGGACGAGCCAGACGTTGGAAGTCTTCTTGATAGGCTAAGAGTCCCCAGATACGGTCTTTCTTGTCCACTTCAAGACGGATGTAGAGTTGGTCGCCTTTCTTAGGCCAGAGTTCCTTGAGCTCAGGGAGAATATCAAGTGACACTACGATTTCCTTGTCAGGAAGACCTGTATCCACAAAGACACCCAAGTCCTTACGAACTTCTGTGACACGGCCCCAACCAAATTGGTCCTGAGTGGCAGTGACTTCTAAAGTGGTCAAGCGGAGCTTTTGCTTCATATCTGTATAAGCAAAACCTTTGACCGTATCCCCTACTGTATGCTGACCTTCTTCCTTGGCAAGGGCATAGGTTTGCCCATCCTTTTGCACAAAGTAAAAACGGTCATTTTCATCGATGATGAGTCCAACGATAAAACTTGCAAGATTTGTATTCATATTTCCTTCTTTCGAATAAAACTCAGCCAGCAATGCCAACTGAGTTTTTCTGTTTATTTTTAGACTTCCAAGAGTTCTTTTTCTTTGTTGGCAGTCATGTCGTCGATGTGTTTGACAGCATCGTCTGTTACTTTTTGAATATCTTTTTCAAGAGTCTTCAATTCGTCTTCAGTAATTTCTTTTGCTTTTTCTTGTTTCTTAGCTTCGTCCATAGCATCTCGACGGATATTGCGGACAGCCACTTTAGCATTCTCACCGACCTTCTTCACTTCTTTAGCAAGGTCACGACGAGTTTCTTCTGTAAGAGCAGGGATAACCAAACGAATCACAGAACCGTCGTTAGCTGGTGTGATACCAAGATCAGAAGCGTTCAAGGCACGTTCGATGTCTTTCAATGAAGACTTGTCAAATGGCGTTACCAACAAGACACGCGCTTCTGGAATGGTAATTGAAGCGATTTGGTTTAGGGGAGTTTCTACTCCATAGTACTCTACATGTACACGGTCAAGCAAGCTTGCATTGGCACGACCGGCACGGATACCACCAAATTCACGAGCAAGTGATTGGTGAGACTGGGTCATTCTCTCTTTAGCTTTTTCAATAATTGCGTTAGCCATAATCTTTCTTATTCCTTTTCTTCGATATTATTTGAAACTGTTGTTCCGATATTTTCACCAAATACGACACGTTTGATGTTGCCTGGTTGGTTCATGTTGAAGACAACCAAGTCAATGTCGTTATCCATTGAGAGGGTTGAAGCTGTTGAGTCCATGATACGAAGACCTTTATTGATAACGTCACGGTGGGTCAATTCTTCAAACTTAACGGCTGTCTTGTCTTTCTTAGGATCAGCATTATAAACACCGTCGACCCCATTTTTAGCCATAAGGATGGCATCTGCTTCGATTTCAGCTGCACGAAGAGCCGCTGTTGTATCGGTTGAGAAGTAAGGTGAACCAATTCCGGCACCAAAGATAACGATACGGCCTTTTTCAAGGTGACGAAGGGCACGTCCACGGACATAAGGCTCTGCCACTTGTTGCATGGCAATAGCTGTTTGCACACGTGTATCAACCCCAACTTGTTGCAATGAATCTGCCATCACAAGAGCATTCATAACAGTCCCAAGCATTCCTGTGTAATCTGCCTGAACGCGGTCCATTCCTGCTTCTGCAGCAGGTTCTCCACGCCAGAGATTTCCTCCACCGATAACAAGGGCAATTTCGATACCTAAGCTATGAACTTCTTGAATCTCTTTTGCGATTGTTTGAACTGTTTGGATATCAATCCCTACGCCTCGTTCACCGGCAAGGGCTTCACCTGATAACTTGATTAAAATACGTTTATACTTGGGATTCGCCATTTTCACTCTCCTTTTTTTATCCTACCTATTTTATCACAATTTCTAAGATTTTTATAGTATCATGAGCAATTCTTTCAAAAAAATTAGACTGTTAAAAATTCCTCTAAGTCGCTAAGGGCACGCTCTGCAATTTTTTCATAACGAGCCTTCTTATCACGGATACGTTCGCCTTCCAACTCCTTGATGATTCCAAAATTGACATTCATTGGTTGGAAATGTTTGCTGTCCGCATGGGTGATGTAATGAGCTAAGCTTCCAATCGCTGTTGTTTCTGGGAAAATAGCCTCGCTTTCTCCCTTGAAAAGACGAGCTGCGTTAATACCCGCAACTAAGCCTGACGCTGCTGATTCAACATAGCCTTCCACACCCGTCATCTGACCAGCAAAGAAGAGATTTGGTTGTTTCTTAGAACGGTAGGTCTGATCCAGAAGATTTGGTGAATCCATGTAAGAATTGCGGTGCATGACCCCATAACGAACAAACTCAGCATTTTCAAGACCTGGAATCATTTGGAAGACTCGCTTTTGCTCTCCCCATTTGAGGTGGGTCTGGAAACCAACGATATTGTAGAGACTACCAGCCGCATTGTCCTGACGAAGTTGAACCACCGCATAAGGTGTTTTGAATTCTCCATCACGAGGGCCTGTGTAGTCGTCTGGATACTCAAGACCGACTGGTTTCATAGGACCATACAGCATAGTTTTAATGCCTCGTTTGGCCATGACTTCGATAGGCATACAGCCTTCAAAATACTTTTCTTTTTCAAAAGAATTGAGCGGAGCTTCTTCCGCATTGACCAAGGCTTCATGGAAATCCATAAACTCTTGCTTGGTCATTGGAGCATTGAGGTAGGCCGCCTCTCCCTTATCATAACGAGATTTTAGATAGACCTTGCTCATATCGATGGTGTTGACATCGATAATAGGCGCTGCCGCATCGTAGAAATAGAAACCATCGCCGTCATTAAGAGCATGAATCTTTTCAGCCAGAGCATCGCTGGTCAAAGGACCAGTAGCGACAACCGTAATAACATCTGTCGGCAATTCTGTAATTTCATCACGAACCACTTCAATAAAGGGGTGGTTAACCACTTTTTCGGTCACCATTTGGGAGAAACCATCACGGTCTACCGCAAGAGCCCCACCCGCAGGAACACGTGTAGCCTCAGCAGATTCCAAGATAACAGAACCCAAGCGACGCATTTCTTCCTTGAGAAGCCCTACAGCATTTGTCAAAGCATCCCCACGAAGAGAATTAGAACAAACTAACTCGGCAAAATTGTCTGTTTTGTGCTGGGGTGTTGACTTGACACCACGCATTTCATAGAGTTTAACTGGAATACCACGTTCTGCGATTTGGTAGGCTGCTTCAGAACCTGCCAAACCAGCACCGATAACATTGATATAAGATTGAGACACGACACTAATACCTCTTTGGGAGTGTAAAGACAAGCTTCACATTGAAAAAGCCAACCGAACTTACTCGCTTTCGAATTTCTTGGCTCAGGCTGAAAAAGTCCACAGGACTTACTTCGCTCTCGAGTTTCTTGGCTCAGGCTGAAAAAGTCCCCCGGACTTTTTCACTCCCACAAATCTTTCTAATTTTTTCTTCTACTAGTATAACAAAAAAAGGGAAGAAGGCAAACTTCCCTGTTTAGTCATTTTCTTGATTTTCTTCCCAGTCATGGTAGGCAGCGTAGAGTTGACTTTTATTCCACTGGTAAATCTTAGCGACTTCCTTGATAGCTTGATTTTTCTTCATGCCTTGCTGGATGCGTACTTGTATTTCTGAAAACAAGTCCTCCTCGTCTTTTTCTTCCACATCCTGACTGGCACCTTCAACAATGATAAGGCATTCTCCCTTAAGTGGCGTTTCAGCGATGCTTTCCAGCAATTCAGAAATGGTACCTCTTTGGTATTCTTCATAGATTTTGGTCAATTCTCTAACCAAGACCACCGAGCGGTCACCATAGACTTCTAGCATATTTTCTAGCGTATCCGCCACACGATGGGGCGATTCGTAGAAAATTTGTGTTTCAGGATAGTCTTTTTTTGAGTCGAAAAATTGCTTTTGCTGGCCTGATTTTCTTGGTAAAAAACCATAAAATATATGTGGTTGTGGAGCCAGACCACTGGCAATCAAGGCAGAAATCCCTGCAGAGGCTCCTGGGACTGTGACAACCGCAATTTCTTCCTCAATAGCTACCTTAACCAAATCATGACCAGGGTCTGAAATGCTAGGTAGACCCGCATCGGATACCTGAGCAATACTTTGCCCTGCTTTCAAGAAACCAATCAAATCAGGAATTTTTTCCTTGGCGTTGTGCTCATGAAAACTGATCTGCTTGGTCGAAATGTCAAAATGCTTGAGCAAAAGACCTGTATTGCGCGTGTCCTCAGCAGCAATCCAGTTCACTTCTTTCAAGGTCTGGATAGCTCGAAAGGTCATATCATCTAAATTGCCAATTGGCGTTGCCACTAGATACAGCTTGCCATAAGGAGACTGCCCCTTAAAACTTTTTTGAATCTGCATGCTTACTCCCTGTATAACAACTCGTCACAGAACATGCATTCCTCGTCCTGCTCTCGACGTTGTCCATAAAAATCATTACATACATGAAATCCGTCTTTATAAATCCGACGGACACTTTCACGAACATGCTTAGCCTTGACAGGAGCGTCTGCTTCCACCTCACCCAAGCGTTCTCGCAACTTAGAATTTTCCAAGCGAAGAGCTGTATTTTCCTCTACCAGGCTCTTGAGATTTTTCTTGATGGCTTCCACATCGGCCAAGGTCACCAATAACTGTTGGGAAAAATCATCCAGCGCGTCAAATAATTCTTTTTTGTCCATAAACCAGCCCTTTCCTTTCTTTATCCTTCATTTTTGAGTTTACAGTTCTTTCAAGACCAGATATTCCATGGCATTTTGAAAACTAACATTGGCTTGCCACATTTTTCTAGCTTCTAACAAATCTTGTAGAATCACTCTTACTCTTGCTTGTAGGATATCTTGTCCACAGAGAACTTCAAAAATCCGTAAAACCTGATCTTGTTTTTCCTTATCATCTGCCAAGCTAGCTAGTTTGGCAACTTGCAGATAACTTTCTTTTTTCTTAGCTACTAACCAAGTCAGTAAGCGTTCACTTTCATCGACCAAGGTCCAAAAACTTGCCTGATTAGCCAACTTTTCTGCTTCAGCTCGCGATTGACTAAACTGAGCTAGGAGAGTCGCTTTTTTCTTAACCAGTCCCATTTGTTCTAAGAGAAAGATGAGTTGTTCTTCTTGCTTTTTAAAGTGAAAAATCTGGGTCCGACTACGGATTGTCGGTAACATCTTTTCCTCATCGCTTGTCAAGAAGAAAATGTAAACCTCACTCTGGGGTTCTTCGATGACCTTGAGCAGAGAATTGGCTGCGTTAGGGTGCATCTTCTCAGCTTGCTCGATCATAAAGACCTGCTGCTGGCTTTCAATCCCTGCCTGGGAAAACTGGCCCACCAATTCCCGAATGCGTTCTGTCTTGATGACCTGATTGACTGGTTTAATCAAGGTGACATCAGGAAACTCTTCCTGTTCAATCAGCTTACAATTTCGACATTTCTCACATGGTAAAACGCCTACCTTCTCCGTACAGAAGAGGCTCTTAGCCAAAAATTGCGCCATTTCCAAGCTTCCAAAGAAACCTGAAAAGAGATAGGCATGATTGAGCTGGTCTTGTTCTAGGATACGGACAAAGCGGTCAAACTGGTCTGGCTGCCAAGCCTTTAATTCTTCTTGTTTCATTTAGCTAATCCCATTCTATCAAACAAGACAGCCTTGGTAGTTTCCACAACCTGCTCCAAAGGGAGACTAGCATCAATCTTGACAATACGATTTCCTTCTTTGTCCAGAAGAGAAAGGTAGCCTTGACGAACTTTTTTATGCAAATCCAACCCTTCCAAGTCCAAACGATTGACCTCGCGATTGCTATTAGCAGCAATGCGAGCCAGCCCTTCTTCCACCTCGATGTCAAAATAAAGTGTCAAATCGGGTTTAAGGCCATCTGTCGCAAACTGATTGAGCCAATCAATGGCGTCAATATCCAAGCCACGACCAAATCCCTGATAAGCAACGGAACTATCGATGAAACGATCCATAATAACCAACTTGCCAGCTTCAAGGGCAGGGAGAACTTTTTCCACCAAATGCTGTCTGCGACTGGCAATATAGAGAAGGAGTTCTGTCTTCGCATCCATCTGAGTATGACTTGGATCCAAAATCACTTCACGAATCTTCTCCCCAATCAAGACTCCGCCTGGCTCACGGGTCGTCAGAACCTCTACCCCTTTTTCCTCTAAAATTGGTAACAGTGCCTCTAAAACACTGGTCTTTCCTGCTCCCTCTGGTCCCTCAAGAGAGACTAAAAATCCTTTTGACATGTCTAACTCATTTCTTTTTTACTACTTCTATTTTATCAAAAAAATAGATATTGTGAAAATCTTTTTGGACACTGATTTTAAGGAAGTATAAAAGAGGTAGATTTCTCCACCTCTTATTTACCTAGTTTTTTAGTTCGTTTGTAGGCTTGATGAACTGCATCCATGACCGTTCCTCGAAAAGAATGCGCTTCTAGACTCGCTACACCAGCTATAGTCGAACCGCCTGGACTACAAACTTGATCTTTCAAAACTCCAGGATGTTGCTGGCTTTCTAGGACCAATTGTCCGGCGCCGACAACTGTTTGAGCCGCCATTTTCAGTGCTATTTCTCGTGGTAATCCTGTCTGAACACCCGCATCTGCTAAGGCCTCAATAAAGAGATAGACAAAGGCTGGTCCACAACCTGCAAGACCTGTCGCTGCGTCGATTAAGCCTTCTCCTAGTTCAACCAAGAGACCTGCCTTGGCTAACAGCTGACAAAAGAGCTCACTGTCCTCAGCCTTACAATTAGGAGACAAAGCATAACTAATCACTCCTTGCCCGATAGAAGCAGGGGTATTCGGCATCATACGAATAATTCGGTGTTGACTTGGGATAAGACTTGCTAGTTTTTCTAAAGTCAATCCAGCTGCCATGGAAATCAAAAGAAGACTCTCTCGTTTTTCAAGAATGGTCTGATATTGAGAAAGCAAGTCTGAGAACTGGGCTGGCTTAACACCTAGAAAAATCACATCTGCTTCTGCGAATATTTCTTCGTTGCTAGAAGCTAGACCACCGAAGTTGGCGATGAAAGCATCCACCTTAACTTGACTACGATTGGCAAGGAGAAGTTGAGCACCCGTCTTGGCCTGCAAAACAGCCTTGGCCAAGCTAGCACCCATATTCCCCAAACCGATAAATCCAATCTTCATCTCTTACTCCCTTATCTGTCCGTCACCAGTAACCACATACTTGTAGCTGGTCAATTCCTTCAAGCCCATGGGACCACGCG
Organism: Streptococcus pseudopneumoniae; assembly: GCF_038148955.1. Taxonomy (GTDB): domain Bacteria; phylum Bacillota; class Bacilli; order Lactobacillales; family Streptococcaceae; genus Streptococcus; species Streptococcus pseudopneumoniae_T. Next base: position 26,641 of record NZ_JBBJZY010000010.1, on the reverse strand, counting down.
CGTGCAGTTTTTGAGTAGAAATCCCCATTTCACAACCAAGACCAAATTGACCACCATCGGTGAAACGAGTTGAGGCATTAACATAGACTGCTGCAGAGTCCACTTGATCTGTAAAGTAAGCTGCAGCCTCAGCATTTTCCGTCACAATGGCATCGGAATGATGAGTACTGTGGGCTTCAATATGCTCGACAGCTTCCTCAAGACTAGAAACTACTTTAACAGCTAGTACATAGTCTAAAAACTCAGTATCAAAGTCTTGTTCCTCAGCTGCTTGACCTGAAATAAACTGACTTGCTTTACTATCCAAGCGGAATTGAATTGGCTCCAGTCCAGCTTCTTTTCGATCTGCAACCAGCACTTGCTCCAAGCGAGGAAGGAAGCTTGCTGCCTTGTCTTCATGAACCAGCAGAACCTCCATGGCATTGCAGACAGAAGGACGACTGGTTTTAGCATTATTGATGATAGATAGAGCCTTGTCCTCATCTGCATCCTTGTCCACATAAACATGGACAATGCCTGTTCCTGTCTCGATAACTGGTACAATAGCATTTTCAACCACAGCATTGATCAAGCCAGCCCCTCCACGAGGAATAAGCAGGTCTAGATAGCCCTTGGCCTTCATCATAGCATAGCTACTTTCTCGGCTAGTATCTTCCACCAGTTGAATCACATCTGGGTGAATAGTAGTCATCTCCAAGCTCTTCTTCAAAGCTGTGACAATGGCATGGGCTGTTTGATAGGCGTCCTTACCACTACGAAGAACAACCGCATTTCCGCTCTTAAGAGCCAAAGCAACCGCATCAGACGTCACATTTGGACGGCTTTCATAGATAATACCGATAACCCCCATAGCCACACGTTTCTTTGTGATAACCAAACCATTTTCAAGCTGATTGGTTTCTAAAACTTCACCGATTGGATCTGGTAAAGCAACGACTTCACGAATACCAGTTGCCATTGCTTCTATACGTCCTGCATCCAAATAAAGACGATCCAGCATCACATCTGAAATTTTACCTTTAGCCACTTCCATATCAAGGGCATTAGCCGCTAAAATCTCCTCTGTAGCAGCCACTAAGTGATTAGCCATGGCTAGCAGGGCTTGGTTTTTCACCTCTTCACTAGCTGTGTTGATCGATTTTTTAACAGCCTGTACCTGTTCAAATTGTTCTTGTGTACTTACCATAATTCACCTCTAAAATTCTGTAAAGAGTAGTTGGATTTCAGGCGTAATGGAAATCCAGTCATCACGGTGAATCAAGACACCCTTGGCTTTTTGAGAACGCAACATATCCTCCAAAGCAGATGCTCCAAATTGCACACGCCCTTTTCCAAGTGATTTTCCACTCTCCTTGTCAAATACTGTCACAATATCACCGTAAGAAAAGGCTCCTTCTGCGTCAACAACACCAGATAAAAGGAGACTCTTGCCATGTTGAGAGAGAGCTTCTGCAGCCCCTTTATCAACCCAAATAGAACCTTGGCTCTGAGCATAGAAGGCCAGCCATTGTTTTTGGGTACGAAGTCCTTTCTCTTGCGCAACAAAGAAGGAACCATCCTTGGTCTCCTCAGCCGCCTCAATCATGGCATCTGACTTCAAGGATGAGCAGATATAAACAGGAACTCCTGATTCTGTCGCAATAGTGGCAGCTTTGATTTTGGTTAACATGCCCCCAGTTCCGTTTGAAGAACCTGCCCCACCGGCCATATCAATAATCTCACGATTGATGGTCTCGATTCGCTCCAAGCGTTTGGCTCTTGGATCTGAATGAGGATTTCCAGTATAGAGACCGTCCACATCTGTCAAGAGAACCAAAAGGTCCGCTTGGACCACGGCCGCTACCTGGGCACTTAGAGTGTCATTGTCCCCGACCTTGAGTTCATCAATAACGACACTGTCATTCTCATTGATAATAGGAATAGCGCCACGGCTAAGTAGAACTGACAAAGCCTGATGGGCATTTTTATAACGGCGCTTATCCACAAAATCATCCTGGGTCAGCAAGATTTGTGCAGAAACAATTTGGCGCAAGAGAAGATTGGTCGTGTATTCTTCCAACAAAAGGCCTTGCCCTACCGCTGCTGAAGCCTGTTTATCAGCAATCTTAGTCGGACGCTTTTTAAATCCTAAGGCCCCAAAACCTGCAGCAATAGCACCCGACGACACCAAAATCAATTCATGACCAGCCTCGTGCAACATAGCCAACTGCTGGGTAATAGCCTTTACCTTACTACGTGATAAACTTCCATCCTCATTTGTCAGAGAAGAAGTCCCCACCTTAAAGACAATCCGTTTGTATTTCATAGTTTCACTCCGATTCTTCATATTTGTCCATTATAACATGAATGGCAGGAAATAGAAAAGAGTTGATAGAAAGAAGAAGGCCCTAAAACCTTCTTTTTTACTACTGTTCTGATTCCGATTTGTTTGTACTCGTCTCAGAGCTTTGTGAAGTTGAAGAAGTCAAATCTTGCCTAGTTGAAGAACTTGTAATACTTTCGTGTTGACTCGTTTCTTTATTTTCAAGATCTTTTTTCACTACTTCTTTGAATTCTTTTAGTTCTGAGTTACTTGTATCTCTAGTTGTAGCAGATTTCTCGACTGGAACATCCACTAACCAGGCACCACTTGAATCAACAGTATAGCCTTCTGGTGTCTTACCGTTCACAAGTAATTCACCATTTTCTTTCAAGAAGTACCAGTTATCCTTGTCTTTAATCCAACCAACAGCTCGTGAACCGTCTGTCTTGTAGAAATACCAATCATTTGCCTTTTTAAGCCAGCCTTGCTTCATAGCTCCTGAATCTTCCAGATAATAATGTTGACCTGCAACTTCTATCTCACCTGTCTTCATGATACCAGTAGAATCCATATAGTACCAGGTTTCTTTATCTTTTACCCAACCCGTTTTCATTTCTCCTGATTGAGCAAAATAGTACCATTGCCCCTTATATTGAAGCCAACCTGTCTGCAGCGAACCATCCTTGGATAAATAATAATTCTGACCTCCAGTATTTACCCAACCAATTTCCATCTGATTTTCTTTGTTGAAATAATACCAGATTCCATCAATTTTCTTCCAATTTTTAGCAGCAACACCAGAGTCTGTCAAATAGAACCAATGATTGTTCCATTTTTTCCATTGATCCTGTAACAAGATACCCGTTTGGTTAAAGTAATACCATTCACCTTCGATTTCATTCCAACCTACTGCATACTCTCCTGTAGAGTCAGGTGCTTGATACCACCAATTCCCATATGCACTCTTATGCCAACCAGCTTGAAAACTTGGAATCGGCTTGTAGGAAGTTGAAATGTTGACAAAACCGTCTTGTCGAATATCAAAAACTGTCGCATCATAGTCTTTGCTGGCTGCGTTGATTCTCTCAATTCCTCGTTCTTTGAGCCAATTGACATACTCACTATCAACACCATTTTTCCAAGGTAGACTATCCGAAGTTTGAACAATCAAACTCGGACTCAAATTTTTAATAAAATTCTTTGTGTTTGATTTGTTGGTATCATGGTGATGGTTAAACTTCATCAAATCAACTTTTCCAATAAGAGGTCCATACTTGTCTTCCGCTCCATGAACATTATCTAAGTCGCCCCCAAGGTAAATTTTCTTGCCATTGACTTTTACTACGCTAATCAGAGAATTGGAATTGTCATCCCAAATTTTCTTTAATTCACCTGATGAATCTCTTTCATTTTCATAATTATAGAGCTGAATATCCATGTCCCCAAACTGAAAATGAGCATCTCCCTGTGTGATGTTTTGAATAACTGAAACACCTTTTTCGGCGGCAGTCTGTAAAACCTTATCATAACCGTACAGATTATCCCATAAACGTTCAGAATTAGTAATACGATTATCACTATATTTTTTAAGATAGACTCGGTCAACTGGATAGGTAGACAGTAATTCATCAACATTTCCAATATGATCACTGTGAGTATGGGTTACCAAAATAAAATCAAGTTTTTGGACACCCAATTCCTTCAAACGACGAAAGACACGGTCTGTCAGAACATGCTTATAAGACGTTTCAATTCCTTCTCTCCATGGATAACGAGAATCACTTCCATCTGGGAAATCATAATCTTCTCCTGTATCCACCATGGCAAAATGTCCATTACTTTCAAGAATAATTGCATCACTTCCACCTTCTTGAACATTGATAAAGTGAATTTTATTTCCTGAACTTTCTTGAGCTTGAACATTCCCATACCATGACAAACCTAAAAAAGCGCCTGCAAGTGCTAAACTAATCAATTTCTTTTTCATTCTTACTTTCTCAATCTCTCTAATGTTTCCTTAAAAATCTCTGGAATATCTGCTGTAAATTCCAAGGTCTCACCTGTTCTCGGATGAGTAAAACCTAGAGTCTTGGCATGAAGAAATTGTCCATGCCCCTTAAGTGTCTTACGAGGACCATAGACTTCATCGCCAGCGACTGGATGGCCAATATAAGCCATGTGAACACGGATTTGATGGGTACGTCCTGTCTCTAGCTGCAACTCTACCAAGCTGTAATCACCAAAACGTTCCAAGACGTGGAAACGAGTCACTGCAGGCTTACCTTTAGCAGTCACAGCCTGTTTCTTACGGTCTTTTTCACTTCGGCCAATCGGCGCTTCAATGACACCACGATCATTGGGCAGATTTCCATGAACAATCGCCCAATATTTTCGGAGTGACTTTTTATCCTTGAGTTCTTGGGCAAGTGCTAAGTGGGCCTCATCATTTTTAGCAATCATGAGAAGACCTGACGTATCCTTGTCAATACGGTGAACAATTCCTGGACGCAGAACTCCATTGATACCCGACAAGTCCTTAATATGATACATGAGGGCATTTACTAGGGTTCCACTGGTATGACCAGCACTCGGATGTACCACCATCCCTTGAGGCTTGTTGATGACGGCTACATCCTCATCTTGGTAGATGATTTCTAGCGGAATATCCTTAGCCACATACTCTAAAACCTCTGGTTCTGGCACATGGTAAGTGATGACATCGCCCTCTTGGACCGTGTATTTAGCTTTCTTGACTTGGCCATTGACCAAGACCTGACCTGATTTAATTTGTTCATTCGCAAGACTGCGTGATAATTCTGTCAAATCCGACAAAGCCTTATCCAGACGCAGGCCACCATTTTCAATTTTAATTTCCATTTATTTCCTCTTTTAGCATTGCAATCAATAAAATAATCACTCCAACAGTCAGATAGCTATCTGCCACATTGAAAATTGCAAAATTGATAAAGTCAAGGTGGAACATATCCACAACAAAACCCTGACTGACCCTGTCAATAAAGTTTCCAAGACCACCCGCGATGATCAAGGTCAAACCCAAGACCATCCAGAGTGAGTCCTCCATGTGTTTATGTAGATACCAAATGGCACCTACCACGACAACCAGAGTAATGACAGCGAATAACAACTGCTGATCTTGTAAGATAGAAAAGGCTGCCCCTCGATTTTGCAGGTAGGTCAAGCTAACGAAATTGGGAATCCAAGAACGTACTTCACCCAGTGGAATCTGCTGGACGATATAGGATTTTACCAACTGATCCAGCCCAATCAAAAGCAGTACAACGACTGCCACTATTCCTCTTTTTTTCATGATTTCCTCTTCTGATCAAAATATTCTTGCATGACTTCTACGAAAAGAGTTCCAGCCTGACTAAGCTCCACTTCCTCACGTTTAACATAGACCATGCGATTATCCAAATTATCCTTGAGACGAATAACTGTGATACCATTGACGCTGTCACTATCTAAAAATCCAGAACCTGTTGCATAAGCGTCCGTCCGCTCCAAAATACCATTCAAGGTAGCACGGTCTGTCACATTGAACATCTGCGAGCTAGCGCTGGTATCAACAAAGTTCTCTGAATAATAAAGGTACTCGTCTTTCTCTTGAGTGAAACGAACCGTTGGTAAATCCGCTAAATCCTCCATGACCAATTCCTCTTTCTGGGCTAAAGGATGCCCCTCACGAAGATAAATGTGGGTATGGAAGGGAATCAATTCAATGACCTCAAGGCCCAGTTTTTCAACCCGTTGCATAATCCCCTTTTTATTTTGATTGTTGAGGTAGATAATCCCAATCTCACTATGCCCTTGCGCCACTTCATCTAAAATTTGAACAGTAGTTGATTCAAAAATACGGAAGTTCTTATAGTCAGGATAGCGCTCTGAAAAGGCCGTAATCGTTGGTGGTAAGAAGTCATAGTGCTGACTAGCAATGGAAAATTCATCTTTTTCTTCTTCAGGATTGGCATACTGATTTTGAAAAATATCAAAGCCCTTGACCAATTCTTGCGCTTTTTCATAAAATTCCATACCACGACGGGTCAAGAAAGTCCCTGAGCTGGTCCGACGGAAAATCTTAAAACCCAACTCTTTTTCCAAATCACGCACAGAAATAGACAGACTCGGCTGGCTTACATACATCTTTTCAGCAGCTTCACGGAAAGTACCACTATTGGCAATGGCAACAACATAGCGTAATTGTTGAATGTTCATCTTCTACCCCCAACTTCTTTATTTTTTCATTATACCATATTTTAGAAGTTTTCCAAAAAGGAAAAAAGTCTGGAAATTTTCAAGTCTCAATAAATACTCTAACATCCCAATGCAAGAATTAGAATAATGTCTTTTTTCAGTCCTTATCTGATTTCAAGCAAATAAAAACAGCAAATCTTATTGATTTACCGTTTATAATATGATGCAAGACAATCATCTAACATTTTCTTTTACCCTATAAATCAACTAGAAAAAGCCTCTTCAATCCTATTAGCTATATCTGGATTTACTTCCCAAATACCAGCATAAGGTTGCTCGATATACTGTCTTTTCTTCTTAGTATATAGATAGACTACACTATCCTTTTCTTCATTCTGATGATAAAACTTGATAATGATGTAATCTTTCACATTTGTCGGTTGATCATTTACACTCTCCAAAGAGGTAGATTTTGACTGTTTCTGTATCTCCTTAATCAATTCTGAAATTTCTTCTCTCTCACTTATTGTTTTAATTTCTCCATAAATACTTTTCTGCAGGGAAATTACAGAAATCCTTTCAGGTTCAGGAAGAATAAGTTTTTTCTTATTGACACAAGCAGATAGAACAAGAAAAGAGATTGAACAGACTATTATAGTGATAATTTTTTTCATACTAGTCCACATCCTTTCCATATTCCTGCTTCTCTACTCAGACACAATTATAATATCAAATCTTAGCAATTTTTACAATATCTTATTCCCTTATAACATTCATTACTGAAAAATTTTATAGTGAATTGAATATAGAATAGTACAATATGACTTATATAGAATTATTAGTAAGCTAACTTCCTGAAAATAGGAGTAACCACACATCCCAGAAGGCAGTGATATTGATGAGGATATGAACCACTATTGGATAGTAGAGAGTTTTTGTCATGCGATACAATATAGCCAAAATAAGACCTCCACTAGCATAAATGAAAAAAGCAAGAGGTGTTAAAGCGAAATTGATATGAATATAACCGAAAATAATAGCAGAAAGCAAGACATCTCCGTACCAAGGCGAGTTTTTGAAAAAGGTTGTCATAAGCACACCGCGATAAATCAATTCCTCAGCAATAGGGCCGATGAAGCAAGCTATGAGCAAGAAATAGGGTAATTCCTGTCTCCCCATCATTTCTATCGTTTCATTCAAAGAAATTTGATTCGAGGACGAGGGTATGAAATAAGACAAGAGGAAGTCGGACATATACAAAATGATGTAGCCCAGTAAAAGGTAGATAAAGTACCTCAGCTGCCACTTGAAATGAAAAGTTTGCTTTCCTGCAAAAACTAGTAGATAGATGACCGCTAATAAAAGAACTCCACTCTCCATCAAAAGCAGAATCTGAAAAAATTCACGACTTGCTGGTAGATAAGGCTTGGCTAGGTGATTGAAAAGTCTCCAAAACCAAGTTGATTTGTAAAAAATTAAGGACAATGCTAGTAAAATTTGAATAACTCGTTTTTTCATATTAAACCCTCTGTTTTTCTTGACTAGCTTATTGAATATAATGGTTTGCTTAATTGAATCACAAGTTTAGTATAGCATATCTTTTCCAAATATCCTCTTCCAATCATAAATTGTCATCGAAACGTCCTAAACTGTAAAACCAATTAGCCCCAAGCTTTCTATCAATTTCTTCTCCAAAATATGCTATAATAATACCAAAAGATAAAGAAGGAAGTCTTATGATTAAACTACTAGCCTTGGATATGGACGGAACCCTCCTCAATGAAGCCAAGGAAATTCCACAAGCTCACATCATTGCTATTCACCAAGCTATTGAAAAAGGTGTCAAATTGGTTCTCTGTACGGGCCGCCCCCTTTTCGGTGTCCTCCCCTACTATCAAAAACTGGGGCTGGACCTCCAGAATGAGTATGTCATTGTTAACAACGGTTGTTCAACTCACCAGACTAGTGACTGGGGGCTAGTTGACTGGCAAGAACTCAGTCCTGCTGACATTGAATACCTCTATAATCTAGCTGAAAAGAGTGATGTTCAGTTGACTCTTTTTGATGAGGAACACTATTTTGTCCTCGGAGGCAAGCCTAATCAAGTCATTGAAAATGATGCCAAGCTAGTCTTTTCAGACCTGACTGAAATTTCTCTTGAGGAAGCGACTAGTGGTAAGTACCGAATGTTCCAAGGAATGTTTTTGGGGACAGAGAGCCAAACGGACGATTTTGAGCAACGGTTCGCTGAAGAACTTTGCCAACGATTTAGCGGAGTTCGTTCACAGCCTGTCATTTATGAAGCCATGCCACTTGGAACGACAAAGGCTACTGCTCTTTCTCGACTAGCTGAAATTTTGAAGATTGAGCCGTCAGAAATTATGGCCATGGGCGATGCCAATAACGATATCGAAATGCTCCAGTTTGCAGGGCTTGGGATTGCTATGGGAAATGCCAGCGACTATGTCAAATCCCTAGCTGATGATGTTACAGCCAGCAACGAAGAAGACGGCGTTGCGCGTGCTATTGAGAAGTATATTTTATAATTAAGAAGCCCAGTTCATATCAACTGGGTTTTGATATTTAAGAATTCCTAAAACTTTAGAAACTCTTTAGAAATCCTTGAGCTTTCTTTGATTTCTATGCTTTATACTAGAGTTATCAAAATAAATCAAAAGGAGAGAATCATGAAAACAGTACTTGACATTCATGGATTGTCCAAAAACTTTGACAAACAAGCTATCCTTCAGGATCTTCATCTAACGATAAGAGAAGGAGATATTTATGGACTTATCGGGAAGAACGGAGCTGGGAAAACCACCTTGATAAAAATCATTACGCAACTACTCTTTGCGGATAAAGGGACTGTTTCCCTCTTCTCTAGCCAAACGGAAAATGAGTGGAGCAAGTCTCTATCTCGAGTAGGTTCAGTGATTGAATCACCTGTAGCTCATAATCACTTAACAGCTTATCAAAACCTGAAATATTACTGTATGATTCGGCATGTTCCAAATGCTGATCAAGTCATTCGAGAAACGCTGGATTATGTAGGATTGTCAGATACAGGTAAAAAAGTCTTTCGAAATTTCTCTCTGGGAATGAAGCAAAGACTTGGCATCGCTATTGCTCTTCTGTCCAAACCAGACTTCCTGATTTTAGATGAACCTATCAACGGTCTTGACCCAATTGGTATCAAAGAATTTCGTCTGATGATTCAACGGCTCAATCAAGAAAAAGGAATCACCATTCTCATTTCTAGTCATATCTTGTCAGAACTCTACCTCGTAGCTAATCGCTTTGGTATTTTAGATCAAGGCAAGATTATCCGTGAAATCAGCAAAGCTGAATTTGAAACACTAAGTGAGGATTATATTGTGCTTAAGACAGCTGATCAAGAGAAAGCTTGCCAAGTATTGAAAGAACAAATCCAGCTCCAGTTCAAGGTTGTCAATCCTGAAAACGAAATCCACATCTTTGGTCAGGAACAAGATGTCAAACAGATTCTTAAGGAATTAACCTTGGCAGATGTCGCTATTGACGAGATTTACTACGCCCGTCAAAACCTAGAAGAATACTTCACTCAATTGGTCGAATAGGAGGAAAATCATGATACATACCATTCAAGCAGACTTTTACCGTCTTTTCCGTTCCAAAGGATTCTGGATTACAGAATTCATTCTCTTTTTACTCATGTTAATGGGGGCTGTTTTTGGAGCTACTGGCCATCTGATGGCAATCAATACAGAAGAGCCAGAAATTCCAACCCATGGTTGGGACGGTGTACAAGCCCTGATTAACGCATCTAGTCAAGGTTCAAACCTCGTTTTTCTCTGTATTGTTCTAACTTGTCTAGTTCTCGGTGTTGATTTAATCGGAAAGCTCTATAAAAATAGTTTGACAGTAGGGATTTCTCGTACAGAGTTTTTCCTTGCCAAAGCCTTTGTACTGGCTTGTATTGCACTTTTGCAAGTTGTCATCAGTCTTGTGATTGCCTTTATTCCAGCAACTATCTTAAATGGATTGGGAACGATGCCTGATGGCTTTATTGGCAATCTACTGATAACCATTTCCCTTCAATTCCTTTGCCTCCTTGCTTGGCTTTCCATTGTTTCCTTCATCCTCTATGTTAGTCATTCTTATCTTGCGGTATTTATTGGTTATTTGGTCAGCTCTATCTTGCTTTCTACGCCAATGCTCATCTTTCCAAGTATCAAAATTTTGCCATATTTATCATTGCAATTTTTCTATGCTATGACTGCTAATAGTGAATCCATTTTCTATACACTTATAGTTAGCTTAGCTGTTATTCTAATCTTTAATATAGGTGGACTGACAGTTTTCAAAAAGAAAAGTCTATAAAAAAGACCTCCTCTAGCCTACAGAGGAGGTTTCTTTTCGTTAAAAGTAAATAAAAACCGATAACCACTGTCCATCTGTGCTTAGTTTCATCTCTGCACCGAGAAGGTGACATAATTCCTCAGTGATATAAAGACCTAAACCAGAGGATTCTTCGGTGTCTGATAGATTTTCAGAATAAAAGCGATTGCTGAGATTTTCTATTTTTTTGATGGGCTGTTTAACAAGGTTTGCAACCTCCAAGACAAGCTGTTCCTTTTCCTTTCTCAAAGATAGACGTGCTTCTTCTTTGCCATGCTTGAGGACATTTCCAAGCAGATTTTGTAAAATTCGATCCAGCAAGTCTTCATCAGTCCTCGTTTTTAAACCAGCTTCAACCTTAAAATCAAGCGTGATATTTGCTGCCTGAAAAACATCATAATAAGCCAGAGTCTTTTTGGTAATAAAAGCGGAAAGGTCCACTTCTTCCAGTTTCGGTTTAACAGCTCCTTCCATCAAACGACGGTATTCTAGGAGAGCCTCTAAACGTTTGGAAACTAAATCAAGATGCTGGGCGATTTTTTGTAAGGTTTCTGCTTGCTTTTCAGGAGACTTTATCAATTGTTGGGTGTAGCCTGAAGCGATAGTCAGAGGTGTCCGAATATCATGGGCAATATTGCTGATGGCCATATCCAGAGTCTGCTTTTCCCTTTTCATCACCAATCGAGATTGCTCTACTTCTTGAAATAAATTCTCAATCTGCTGGTAGAGTTGTAAAAAATGTTTGGAAAAAATGCTGACTCCAACTCTTTTCATACTACCTGTGAGAATCTTGTCTTCAATCTGTTGACTCAAGTTTTTAAGTGCTAGATGATAGCGAATCAATGCAATCGATAAAATAATTAGGAGTACTAGTAGGACAAAAATTATCATGTAGGTCATTGCTTGTCTCCTTTTAATCTTACTCCAACTCCCCAAATGGTTTCAATATATTCTTGATGTGGGTCAAGCTGGTTTAATTTTTTACGAAGATTACTCAAATGCGTATTGAGGGTATTATCTCCAGGTAGGTAGCTCTCCTCCCAGACCAATTCATAAAGTTCTTCTTTTGTAAAAATTTTCTTAGGATGTTTAAGGAGAGTTTGGAGAATCAAGCATTCTTTCTTGGCAAGGCGAATGGTTTCCTGACTATTTTTGATTTCAAAACTTTCTGCATCAAACTGGATATTTTTCAAGTTTTGTGGCAGATTTTCAGTTTTTTCTATTTCCATAGGCTGTTTTTCTATGCTTTGACGTAATTGAACAGTAACTCTGGCAAAGACTTCATCCAAATCAAAAGGTTTGACTATGTAATCATTGGCACCGTCTAAGAGGTATTGACTGATTAACTTCTTATCGCTCAAAGCCGTTAGCATAATGACTGGAATTTGACTTTGTTCCCTGATGGATTTTAAAACCTGATCCCCATTTTTCCCAGGAAGCATGATATCTAGCAAAACGAGGTCAATCCCACCTTGGTCAAAAAGCATGATTCCTTCTGTACCAGAAAAGGCTTGAACCACCTCATGCTCCTCAGTAAGAAGTGTTCGTAAAATCTCTTGAATGTCACTATTGTCTTCAATAACCAATATCCTAGCCATAAATACCAACCTTTCTGCAACTATTATAGCATGTTTTATTGATAAAGTTTAAACAGAAAAGCTCCTCGCATAAAAGTGCGAGAAAGCCTTAGAGGGTTAAAATATAAAATCCACTTGCTAGACAACATAGTATCCTTATAGTTGCTAATAAGAAGTTAGTCTAGCAGAATGAATTTCTCATTTTTTCCCTACTAGTCCGTAATTCGTTGATACATTTCGGGTCTTCTATCTCGAAACAAGCCCCAGTTTAAGCGTTCGCTTGCTCCCTTATCTAGGTCATAAGTAGCTAACAGAACAGCTTCTTCTTGTCTTTCAGCTCGTTCTAGAATAGCTCCTGTTTCATCCGTCATAAAGGAGGAACCGTAGAAGTCAAGACTGGAACTCTGTCCGCCATTTTCCTCACTTGGAGCGACTTCCTCTAATCCATAACGATTGGCTGCAATGACTGGAACAATATTAGCTGCTGCGTGTCCTTGCATGGTACGTTGCCAATGACCACAACTATCTGTATCCAAAATCGGCTCTGAACCGATGGCTGTAGGATAAAAGAGCAATTCAGCACCATTTAACGCAAGACAGCGGGCTGTTTCAGGGAACCATTGATCCCAACAGATGCCAATACCAATCTTGGCATAGCGAGTATCCCAGACCTTGAAACCTGTGTTGCCAGGCGTGAAATAGAATTTTTCTTGATAATAATGATCATCTGGTATGTGGGTCTTTCGGTAAACGCCTAGCACTTCCCCATCTGCATCAATGACAGCAATTGAGTTATACAAGACATTGCCATCTTTTTCATAGAAACTGATTGGTAAAACGACCTTTAGCTCCTTGGCAATGGTTTTAAAATGCTGAATGGCGGTATTTTCTGTCACCGACTGGGCATGCTGGTAGTAGTCATACTGGCGTTCCTGACAGAAATAGGGACGTTCAAACAACTCGGGTAAAAGAATAATTTGTGCGCCTTGTTCTGCAGCCTGATGTACTAAACGCTCTGCGGTTTGGATATTTGTTGCCACATCCTTGGCACATTGCATCTGAATGGCTGCAACTCTTACATTTCTCATCTTTTTCTCCTATTCTGGGATTTGTTGGGTGATACAGTGGATATTGCCACCACCTAAAAGAATATCTCTGGCTAGTATTCCGACAACTTTACGGTCTGGGAAACACTTACTGAGGATATCTAAGGCTACTTGGTCGTTTTTATCCTGAAACTGAGGAACCAAGACTGCCTTGTTAGCAATATAGAAATTGACATAGGAAGCAGCAAGCCTTTCACCTGCGTATCGCTCTTCTTCTCCTTCTTCATAGATGTAGCCTGACAAATCCTCTTCGGTTACAACCTGATGAATAGCTGGAATAGGAAGCTTATGAATGGTGAAGTGACGACCTTTTGCATCCGTTTCCTTCTCTAAAAGCGCTAAATCAGCTGCAGACATGGCATACTGAGGATCGTTTTGATCATCTGTCCAAGCTAGAACAAGCTCAGCAGGACCAACAAAGGCAGCAACATTGTCAACGTGTTCATTGGTTTCATCCTGATAAATACCATAAGGAAGCCAGATGACTTTTTCAGCTCCAAGGCACTCTAATAAGGTATTCTCGATTTCCTCTTTAGTCAGGTTAGGATTGCGACCAGGACTAAGCAAGCAACTTTCAGTCACGAGAATGGTTCCTTGACCATCGCTATGTATCGCTCCGCCTTCTAGGACAAAAGGTTTGGCATCATAAACAGGCATTTCCAAGGCCTCAGCAAAACGACTGGCTACTTGGTCATCATCTTCATAGTCTTGATAAAGACCATCAACAGCACCACCCCAAGCATTGAAAGACCAATCCACGGCTAATTTCTGGCCTTTATCATTGACGAGAATAGTCGGACCCGTATCTCTAGCCCAGGCATCATTGGTGGGAATGTCTAAATAAACAACGCTATCTTCAAGATAGTCTTGGGCTTCAGCTAAGTAGTCTTGCTCCACCAAAAGATAGACTCTTTCCCCTTCTGCTATGGTCTTAATAATCTGGCTGAAAGCTCTTTTGGCAGCTTTTCCTTGAAAGGGCCATGAACCTGGTCGAGTCGGCCATATCATGAGGGTACCATGATGAGGTTCGTACTCTGCTGGCATGCGATAGCCTAATTTTTTGGGACTGTCCATCATGATAATCTCCCTTTAAAATCTTGATAGTCAAAGGCTTTGACTAAGCTGCAGTCTCCCTGTTCGTCCATGAGATAGAGACTTGGCAATCCAATACCATTAAAGGTATTATTTTTAACAAATGAGTAAATAGCCATGTCCTCAAAGTAAAGTCTATCTCCAATCTCAACAGGATTTTCAAAACTATAATCACCAATCACATCGCCTGTCAGACAGTTATTGGAAGAAAGTCTATAGGTATAGGCTTTTTCCTGTGCCTCAAAGCCATTTCTCAAAGGTGGGCGATAGGGCATCTCAAGTACATCAGGCATATGACAGGTCGCAGAGGCGTCTAAAACCAAGATTTCCATACCGTTTTCGACAATATCCAATACCTCAGTTGCTAAATAACCCGCATTGAGCGCAATGGCTTCACCCGGCTCGATATAGATTTCAAGATTGTAAGTTTCTCGGATATGCTTGATCTCAGAAATCAGCAAATCTACATCATAGTCCTCTCTTGTGATGTGATGACCACCACCCATATTGAGCCATTTAACGTGATGTAAGTAGGGACCAAACTGCGCTTCTACTGCTTTCAAAGTTGTTTGTAAATCATCTGCTCCCTGCTCGCAAAGGGTATGAAAATGAAGGCCGTCTACCAATTCCAGCAAATCACTAGGAATCTTGTCCAGAGTAACTCCAAAACGGGAGCCAGGTGCACAAGGGTCATAGAGAGCATGATCTCCTTGAGTTGAACACTGAGGGTTAAGTCGCAAACCTACGCTTACACCAACATCCCGACAACGGCCCCCATGTTTACGCAACTGTCTCTCTGAGTTAAAGACGATATGGTCTGTTATCTCCAGCAATTCCTCCATGTCCTCATCCTTGAAAGCTGGCGCAAAAACATGGACTTCCCCCGGGAACTCTTCTCTAGCGAGCTTAGCTTCATAGAGACCACTTGCAGTTGTGCCAGATAGATACTGGCTAATCAAGGGATAGGTTTTGTAGAGGGAATACGCCTTCTGGGCAAGCAAAACCTTGCAACCAGCCTCTTCTTGTACATATTGTAGAATGCGACAGTTTGCTTCTAACTTGACCAAGTCAATGACATAGGCTGGCGTTGGTACTTGTTCTAGCTTCATTATTCCACCATTTGTGGATTTTCAACCACAACCCATGGCAAACCATACTCATTCAAAGCTTCCATGAATGGATCTGGATCCAACTCTTCAAGGTTGTAAACTCCAGCTTGTTTCCAAGTACCGTTCATAACCAATTTTGTCCCAATCATGGCTGGAACACCTGTCGTGTAAGAAATGGCTTGTGACCCGACTTCTGCATAGCACTCTTGATGGTCGCAAACATTGTAGATGTAGATGGTCTTTTCAACGCCATCTTTGACACCTGTAAAGATACAGCCGATATTGGTTTTACCTACAGTACGTGGGCCAAGGCTAGCAGGATCTGGAAGTAGCGCTTTTAAAAATTGAATCGGAACGATGTCTTGTCCATTAAAGTTAATGGTATCTGTACGAAGGAGCCCAACGTTTTCCAAACATTTCATGTGAGTCAAGTATGATTGACCAAAAGTCATAAAGAAACGAATACGTTTGACACCTGGAATGTTCTTAGCCAATGATTCGATTTCTTCGTGGTGAAGGAGATACATGTCTTTTTGCCCAACCTGTGGGAAATCGTACTCACGCTTGATAGACATGGCTTCAACCTCAACCCATTTCCCATCTTCCCAGTAAGAACCTGGCGCAGAAACCTCGCGTAGATTGATTTCTGGGTTAAAGTTTGTCGCAAATGGATAACCGTGGTCACCACCATTACAGTCTAAAATGTCGATATAGTGGATTTCATCAAAATAATGTTTGAGAGCATAGGCAGAAAAGACACTAGTCACACCTGGGTCAAAGCCAGATCCAAGCAGAGCAGTCAAACCTGCTTCTTTGAATTTTTCCTGATAAGCCCATTGCCATGAGTAGTCAAAGTAGGCGGTAAAACCAAGTTCTTTGCAACGTTTCTCATAAATAGCACGCCATTCAGGGTCTTCTGTGTCTTCTGCTTCGTAGTTGGCTGTATCGATATAGTGAACACCTGTTGCCAAACAAGCGTCCATAATGGTTAAATCTTGATATGGTAAAGCTACGTTCAAAACAGCTTCTGGTTTGTAGCTTTCGATCAAGGCAATGACTTCTTCGACATTATCTGCATCAAGAGCAGCTGTCTCAATCTTTGTACTTGTTTTACCTTCTAATTTAGCCTTCAAGTCATCGCATTTTGACTTAGTACGACTGGCAATCATAATCTCTGTAAAGGTTTCGCTATCTTGGCAAATCTTTGAAATAGCAACTTGGGCAACGCCCCCACATCCAATAACTAGTAAACGACTCATTTTTTTCCTTCCTCTTCTTCTAAAATGTCCTCAACATACTTGGGCAACATAAAGGCTCCCACGTGTAAGTTTGCAGTGTAGTATTCTGTGAAAAGCTGGCGTTTTTTCCAGCCTTCCTTATCAAAATCTTTGACAGGGTGGTATTTTTTCGATGCAAACCCAAACAACCAATAGCCAGCTGGACTGGTTGGGATATGGGCCTGATAGACCCGACTGATTGGAAAGGCTTGATTGACCTTGCGGTGCATGCTTCGGCAAGCCGACTCATCCTCGTCAAAGAAAGGACTCCCATGCTGGTAAATCATGATACCGTCTTCTTTCAAGGCTCTGTAACTGTTTCCGTAAAATTCCTTGGTAAAGAGCCCTTCCGTATGTCCAAATGGATCTGTCGCATCGTTGATGATAATATCGTAATCATCTTCACAGTTTCGTAAAAAACGAAGTCCATTTTGATAGTAAATGGTAACACGAGGGTCATCAAGTCCCGCGGCAAAATCTGGGAAATACTCACGACAAACCTCAACTAGCATCTCATCTGGTTCCACAATATCGATTTGTTCCAGTTCAGGATAGAGTGTTAATACTTGGGCAACACCACCGTCGCCACCCCCAATAACCAAGACTTTCTTTGGATTGGGATGCACAGCCATGGGAACATGAACGGTCATTTCATTGTAGACAAAATCATCCGCATCTGAGAACAAGACATGCCCGTTTAAAATCAAAATCTTTCCAAAAGCTGGCGTATCCAAGACTTCAATATCCTGCCATTCACTTTTACCAGCGTAGAGTTGCTTGGCTGTTCTCAGGGATAATTTCACATCTGGAGTATGAACTTCAGAAAACCATAAATCCATCTAGTTCTCCTTTCTCTTAATGACGTTGATGTGATTGACCTCAGGATCTTCCGTCCCTTGGAGAGAGCAACCACGTTCCTTGGCAAATTGGATATAGTCGACAATTTCTCGTGTAATGCGTTCACCAGGAGCCAAGATAGGAATCCCTGGAGGGTAACACATGACAAATTCTCCACAAACTTGTCCAACAGACTCATCTAAGGTCATACTTTTTCTCTCTGAATAGAAGGCTTCTTGTGGAGACAGCACTAACTCGGGCTGGATATATTCTCCAGCTATCAAGTCCTTCCCATCTCGTGAATAGAGTCTCTTGATGTCAGCCAGAGCACCGACCAAACGCTCGATGTCTTGGATGCGGTCACCAATCGAAATATAGGCCAAGATATTGCCAATATCACCAAACTCAATCTGAATGTCGTATTCATCTCGCAGGAGATCATAAATCTCGATACCTGTTAAGCCAATACCCTGAGTGTAAACTGACAGCTTGGTCACGTCAAAATCACAGACCGACACACCGTCTATTAACTCTTTTGAGTAGGCATAGTAACCACCGATAGCATTGATTTCACGGCGGGCATACTCGGATAGCTCAATGACTTTCTCAAAAGACTCTTTA
Organism: Streptococcus pseudopneumoniae; assembly: GCF_038148955.1. Classification (GTDB taxonomy): domain Bacteria; phylum Bacillota; class Bacilli; order Lactobacillales; family Streptococcaceae; genus Streptococcus; species Streptococcus pseudopneumoniae_T. Next base: position 8,131 of record NZ_JBBJZY010000010.1, on the reverse strand, counting down.
CCACGAAGGGCTAGATTACGACGTGAAATATCCAGACTAGCCATCAACAAATAAGAGGCGGATGTTGACTGGGTAAGATTGATTATCTGACGAACGTACTCAGGATTCATCTGCTCCCCGATTAAAAGAAGCGAACTTTGGGTCAAACTCCCACCAGATTTATGCATGGAGACTGCTGCCATATCAGCACCTGCATCCATGGCAGAAATTGGAAGTTTATCTGTAAAATGCAAATGCGCTCCGTGGGCTTCATCTACTAAAACCAGCATGCCAGCTTCATGAGCCATTTCTGTCAAACCCTTTAGATCTGAACAGATTCCGTAGTAAGTAGGATTGTTAATCAAAATGGCCTTGGCATCTGGATGGTCCTTTATGGCCTGGGCTACTCGGTCATTTTCAAGACCTAAAGCGATACCAATCTTAGGATCTACACTCATCTCGATATAGATGGGAATGGCACCACATAGAACCAGCGCATTGATAGCAGATTTATGGACATTTCGTGGCAGAATAATCTTATCTCCTGCCTTGCAGGTTGACAGAATCATAGTCTGCACCGATGAAGTTGTTCCTCCAATCATGAGAAAAGCATGGCTAGCTCCAAAAGCATGAGCTGCCAGCTCCTCTGCATCCCGAATAATCGAAATGGGGTGACCAAGATTATCCAAGGGTTTCATCGAATTGACATCAATGCCTACACATTTTTCTCCTAAGAGTTCGACAAGTTCTGGATTTCCTCGTCCACGCTTGTGACCTGGAACATCAAAGGGAACAATCCTTTTCTTGCGTAACTTCACCAAGGCCTCATAAATTGGGGCTTGGTTTTGATTTAACTCCTTCAAGACATACTCCTTTCAATATTTTTAGGACCTTATGAAAACTAAGGAACTAAAGGTTGACTCATGAAAAAAGAACAGGTTTTCACCTGCTCTGCAATCTTCTGACGTGTTTATTTTGGTTTCTGTTGAGTATGTCTGTTCCCGATGTTTCCAAACTCTCTAGTAGCAAATATTACGTACTTTATTGATCGTTTCACAAGATGACGTGTGCTTTCACCACACTAAAAATTTATGAATTAGGACAAGTGTCCTAACATCAACTTATAAAAGTAGGCTTTTAACCCTATCAATAATGTGGTTTTTCAACCACGCTTCGGCATTCAACCCTACCTGTCCGTAGGCATTTTTTACTCGGGTTTATATTTGCTAGAAAACATCATCTCATTTTCTAAGCTCCATTACTATATCATGTTTTTAAGAACTTGTAAAGTATTTTACGAAAAAAATATAAAAAAGTTCGCAAAATATTTGGATTTTATTTGATTTAATACTAATTATTCTCTTGTAAACGATTATAAAGTGAACAAAATGATTATCATATTTAATTTTAAATTTTTTATGCCATTCTATACTCTTTACCTTCGGTGTTTCATCTATTAGAGAAGAGGTCGACATTTTTATATCATTAAAATCGTGCAACTTTTTTCAGATACTTTTAAAAGATTGATTTCCTTATATTTTTCCTTTATACTGGATAAAAAGGAGAATAGTATGTCAGAAATAAAACATGAAATTGATTCAAATTTTGCAGGTCGTTTAAATATCCTGCGTGCTGGTGTTCTTGGTGCCAACGATGGGATTATTTCCATTGCTGGTGTGGTTATCGGGGTTGCCAGTGCTACAAGCAATATCTGGATTATCTTTTTATCAGGATTTGCAGCTATCTTAGCTGGTGCCTTTTCAATGGCTGGTGGAGAATATGTGTCTGTTTCAACTCAAAAAGATACTGAGGAAGCAGCCGTTGCGCGTGAGCAAGTCTTGCTAGACCAAGATATAGAGTTAGCCAAAAAATCCCTCTATGCTGCCTATATCCAAAACGGAGAATGCGAAACCTCTGCTCAACTTTTGACCAACAAGGCCTTTCTTAAAAATCCACTCAAGGCTCTGGTAGAGGAAAAATATGGGATTGAGTATGAAGAATTTACCAATCCTTGGCACGCTGCCATTTCTAGCTTCGTTGCCTTTTTCCTTGGAAGTTTGCCTCCAATGCTCTCAGTGACCATTTTCCCAAGTGAATACCGCATCCCTGCTACTGTCTTGATTGTAGGACTCTCACTCTTGGTGACTGGCTACACAAGTGCTAGACTTGGAAAAGCACCTACCAAAACGGCTATGATTCGGAACCTTGCTATTGGTCTCTTAACTATGGGAGTTACCTTTCTGCTAGGACAACTTTTCAGCATTTAATACTCTTCGAAAATCTCTTCAAACCACGTCAGCTTCGCCTTGCCGTATATATGTTACTGACTTCGTCAGTTCTATCTGCAACCTCAAAACAGTGTTTTGAGCTGACTTCGTCAGTTTTATCTACAACCTCAAAACAGTGTTTTGAGCTGACTTCGTCAGTTCTATCTGCAACCTCAAAACGGTGTTTTGAGCTGACTTCGTCAGTTCTATCTGCAACCTCAAAACGGTGTTTTGAGCTGACTTCGTCAGTTCTATCTGCAACCTCAAAGCAGTGCTTTGAGCTGACTTCGTCAGTTCTATCTGCAACCTCAAAGCAGTGCTTTGAGCTGACTTCGTCAGTTCTATCTGCAACCTCAAAACAGTGTTTTGAGCAACCTGCGGCTAGCTTCCTAGTTTGCTTTTTGATTTTCATTGAGTATAAAATACAAGAAATACCTCGATTTTGAAGTCGAGGTATCTTTTTTACATTTGCACAATCTTGCGATAACTTCTTGAAGTAATCATGAAAATCAGCACATAGGCGATGAGGAAGATAGCGCAGATAGACAAGGTCACAATCAACATCATAGTCGTATCCAGTACACCAATCACTTTTAAAATCAGACTAAGCATATGGTAGGCAAAGGCGAGATGTATGAAGGCAAAGAGCAAAGGAAGGAAGAAAACAGTTAAAACCTGTTTGTTGATGGTTTGCTTGATTTGCTTTTGATCTAAACCGACTTTCTGCAAGATAATAAAGCGCTCACGGTCTTCATAACCTTCAGAAATTTGTTTGTAGTAGATGACCAGAACGGTTCCGACCATAAAGATAATGGATAGGAAAATACCGATAAAGAAGACACCACCAAAGAGGGCACTCATCTGAGAACTAGCATCTGCTAGATTGCTACCATAAACATAGCTACCTTGAGTGTTTAATTGAGCATTAAATTGATCAAGATATTTATCATACTCGTCAGCGACCTTGAGTTGTTCTTCTTCGCTGGCATTTACATTTATACCACCGTAAAACTGATTATAGATAGCCGAATCTGGGAATTGATCCAAAAAGGCTTGTAAATCAGGCACAACAAGATAATTGTAATCAGCAGTCAAAATATTAAACTGATTTGGGACATGGTTGACAATAAAATCTTTATTAAATTCTTCTTTTACAGAAAATTGATGATCATTCAGAGTTAGAGTTTTCTGTTCTTTAACTCCCTCATTCTTTGCAAAGAGTCCGACCTCATTTCCTGATAGAGACAGTTTTTGACCAGTCATGTTTTCATAATCTTTTTGGTCAAATACCATGAAAACTGTTGTGGGTTGGACACGATTTTGTCCTTTTTCAAAAAGTGTTAACTTATTTCCTTCTTGGTTTGCAACACCAAAGTAAGTATAACGAATCACTTCTTTCTCTTTAATCTTATAACCTTTGTCACTTGCAAACTGGCTCAAGAGTTTGTCCAAGTCTTCTTTTTCAACATTTTGCCCTGAAACTCCAAAATCATGAGGATTTAGAACTTTTTTAAAGCTTTCTGCGGAATTGAAAATGCTTGTCGCTGCTGACATGGTTACCAAAACCATTGTTGACAAGATAGCGATGGTTGCTAGTCCAACCGCATTTTTCTTCATACGGAAAATCAAGTTGGAAACAGAGATGAGGTTATTAGGTTGGTAATAGTATTTCTTATTTTTCTTTAAGATTTGTAGGAAGACTGTAATTCCTGCATTAAACAAGAGATAAGTACCAAAGATAACCAGCAAAACAGCTATGAAGAAGGTTGTTAAGGCTGTAAGAGGATCTTTTACCGTAAGGGCAAGATAATAGCCAATCCCTAAACTAATCGAACCAAGAATCGTTTGGAGAGGTAGGAAACGACCTTTTTTCTCTCCGCTTGCTTTCTCACGCGAGAGCTGGAGGGCATTCATACGGGCGATTCGAAGGGCATTCAGGAACATGAGGCCTAGGAAAATCAAACCAAAGACAACAAGTATTGTAATGACAACTTTCATCTGGAAGGTAGCGACCAGCTCAACCTTCAATTTCATCAGTTTGAGCAAGAAAGCGAAAATTAACTTGTCAAACAAGGCTCCAATACCGATACCTGCTCCAACAGTTAGAATTCCAAATAGCACCAACTCTTTAAAGGTCATACTAATCAGATGGCGCTTCTCCAAGCCCAACATGCCATAAATCCCCAGTTCCTTGGAACGATTTTTCATGACAAAACTATTGGCATAGAGGACGATAATGGCTGAAGCAAGGGTGACGACAAACATACCAAATCCTAGAGTAGCTTGAATGCTTGATCCTCCACGGATTTCCGCAATCTTAGGATTGAAAGTTAGAGAGTAAAAGAGATAGGTGACAGTGACTGCCAAGAGAACAGCCAGCGCAAAAGGATAGTAGAGTTTGCGGTTTTTAATCAAGTTCGATACCGCTAACTTATTGGTTAATCGAAACATACTAATTCACCTCGCTTGCCATGACAGTCAAGGTATCAGAGATCTCTTGGAACATCTGACGTTCTGTCTTCTCTCCACGGTAGATTTGATTGTAAAGAATGCCGTCTTTGATAAAGAGTACACGTTTAGCCCTGCTAGCTGCTGCTGTTGAGTGGGTTACCATAAGAATGGTTTGGCCACGCTCATTGATTTCATCAAAGACATCAAGTAAGGCTGCAGATGATTTGGAGTCAAGGGCCCCTGTTGGCTCATCCGCAAGGAGAATTTCAGGTTCTGTGATGATGGCGCGGGCTACTGCTACACGCTGTTTCTGACCACCAGAAATCTCGTAAGGGTACTTCTCTTGCAATTGGTTGATACCTAGATTCTCAGCTGTCACCACCAATTTCTTCATCATTTCCGTAATGGGTCTTCTTGACAAGACAAGCGGAAGCAAGATATTGTCCTTAACAGACAGAGTATCTAGCAAGTTAAAGTCTTGGAAGACAAATCCCAATTTTTCACGACGGAAGCTAGAAGCCTGTGAATTTTTAATGGTTGCGGTGTCAATTCCATTCAGGTAAACCTGACCACGACTTGGTTTATCCAGCATAGCTAGAATATTGAGAAGAGTTGATTTACCAGAACCAGACTCACCCATGATGGCAACGTAGTCTCCCTTTTCTACGGTAAAGTGAATATCCTTGAGGGCTTCTACTTGGTTGCCCTGAAAACGAGTTTTATAAATTTTTTGAACGTGTTTTACATCTAAAAGTGTCATGAGAATCTCCTTTCTTAATATCTCATCAAATGAAATGTTGCTTGCATCATAGCGCATCCCAGTTGAACACGCTCGATATCTTTGTGGCTTGGTTTTCTTGTTTTCTTCTGTAAGATTTGTTTCATGATGTTACTCCTTTGTTCTTTATGAGTCTAGTTTACATCAAAAAAAGACCGCTTGCCATAACCTAACCTTACAAAAGAGACTTTAATCTTACATTTTTGTAAGATTGGGGGAAATGTAAGCAAAATTACTTAGAAAATAATTTGATTTTCTATTTTTAAAATTGTAAAATATAAGTGTAAAAAGGCTTACTTTGGAAAGGAGGAAGCGGAAACTAACATTTGAGTAAGCTTACCTAGATAACATACCATTAAATTTAACACTTGCAAGTCGTTCAACCTATAAGGAAAGAAGGTGCGCTTTAATGAAACACAAAGAACATATACTCATCGGACTTCTCTATCTCCTCTCTCCATTCATCGGTCAGCTCTTAGTTGAAAAGACACACTTTATCGGTACACAATTTACAGCTACTGCTTATGCTATTTGCTGGCTATCAGTTGTTATCAGTATCCATCATTTATCAAAAAATGTATTGTCTCAGCATGAAAAATAAGATTAGAAATCTAAGTTCAAAATATTATTTTTAGTTTGTAGATGAATCTGGAAAAATATTATTAAAAGTAAAAAAAGCTTTAAATCAAGCAGTTTAGACTATTGATTTAAAGCTTTTTGCTTATTCCAAATCTTTTGAAAAACCTCACCAAAACCAGCCTTCATTATCGTCAATGGCTTGGGCTTCTTTGCGTTTACGTGGGCCTGTTCCGTACATTTCTGCTTCAATTTCTTCCTTGGTTGGCATGATAGAAGCTAGGATGATATAGATAATCACGCCAAGTCCAAAATTTGCGACTGTAAAAATGGCAAACAGAAAACGTACAAGGGTAACATCAAAGTTCCACTTGTCTGACAAACCTGCCAAAACTCCTGAAATCATGCTATTTCGTCTCATTTTATAAAATTTACTGTTCATGATATTTCCTCTTTCTGCTAGGTTAGTCATAGTATATCACGGGTAGGCTAGGCTTTCATCAGTCCTCAGGCTGATTTATCAGTAGCAATTTACCTTGACAAAGTCCACAGCGATAGCGTTTGGTATCAATCCTTCTCTTGCGCTGATACCTTTGCTGGCAGGATTGACAACGATAAAGCTTGATTAGTTTGGAGTTACTATTGGGCAAGGATGGTACAAACCGTAATCCATCCACTGCTTTCAAAAGTTCCTTAAAATCCCGATCCTTATGTTGATAGCCCTTCCCTTGGAAATAGAGGTGATAATGACAGAGTTCATGGCGGACAATTTTCCTAAAAACATCCAGACCCAGTTCCTGATAAACCTTGGGATTAAAATCCAGATGCCCATCTCTGGGGAAAAATCGCCCACCTGTCGAACGTAGACGAGAATTCCACTGAGCTTGATGGATAAAAGGTCTGCCGAAGTCTTTTAGTGAAACCTGCTTGACGTAATCAGTCAGTTTCATTTGGAGCGAGAAGCGACAGATTAACTTTTTCACGTTCAGTATCGATTTTCTTAACCCAAACGGTCACCAAATCTCCGACTGACACTACTTGGCTAGGATGTTTGATAAATTTGCGACTCATATGGGAAATATGAATCAAGCCGTCCTCGTGAATACCGATATCAACGAAGGCACCGAAATCAACGACATTACGCACCACACCTTCTAGCTTCTGGCCTACCACTAAGTCTTTGATGTCTAGGACATCTTGGCGAAGCACAGGTGCGTCAAAGGAATCACGGAAATCTCGACCTGGTTTGAGAAGATCTGCAATGATATCTTTAAGAGTTTCTGGACCAAGGTCTAGCTCTTGCGCCATTTCCTTGACTGAAAGCGACTTGAGTTTGCCTTGGGCTTCTTCGTTTAGGTCTTTAATATCTAAACGTTTGAAGAGCTCCTTAACGGCAGTGTAATTTTCTGGGTGAACTCCTGTATTATCAAGAATATTGCTACTTTCAGGGATACGGAGGAAACCAGCTGCCTGTTCAAAAGCCTTGGCCCCCAGACGCGGAACTTTCTTGATTTGGGCGCGTGAAGTGATTTTTCCTTCTTCCTCACGGTATTTGACAATATTTTCAGAAATGGTTTTATTAAGTCCAGCTACATGGGAAAGAAGAGCTGGGCTGGCTGTATTGACATTGACACCGACTTGGTTAACCACGGTATCTACGACAAAGTCCAGACTTTCAGACAGTTTCTTCTGACTGACATCGTGCTGATATTGACCGACACCGATTGACTTAGGATCGATTTTGACCAATTCCGCAAGAGGATCTTGCAAGCGACGGGCGATAGAAATGGCAGAGCGTTTTTCAACGGTCAAGTCTGGAAATTCCTGACGAGCAAGTTCGCTGGCAGAATAGACCGAAGCACCACTTTCGTTGACGATAACATAGCTGACTTCTGGAAAATCTTTAAGAACGTCCGCTACAAAGGCTTCACTTTCACGACTGGCCGTCCCATTTCCGATGGCAATAATTTCCACGCCGTATTGACCAATCAAGTCTGCCAAATCTTTCTTAGCTTCTTCGATTTGACGAGCTGATGCTGGTTTGACAGGATAAATAACCTGTGTCGTCAGCATTTTTCCA